>JAYTQW010000410.1:0-1792 GCA_043746535.1 Rhodospirillales bacterium | reverse complement strand
CCGCGGTCACGCCGCCCGAAGCAGCGTGGGTGATGCGGCGCCTGGCCGAACTGCTGAACTGGGAGCCGCTGCCACCCGAGCCTGCTTCGCCCGATACCGCCTGACGCCGGCGGCCGATCGACGAACCGCCCGCCGCAGATCAGCTCGCGCGCACCGCCGGTGCCAGCGCGGTCGCGCACGCGGCTGCGCTGGCCCAGGCCCACTGGAAGTTGTAGCCGCCGAGCCAGCCGGTCACGTCCACCGCCTCGCCGATGGCGAACAGGCCCGGCACAAGGCGGGCCTGCATCGTCTGCGAGGACAGGTCGCGCGTGTCGATGCCGCCCAGCGTCACCTCGGCCTTGGCGTAGCCCTCGGTGCCCGCGGGGGTCACGGTCCAGTCGCGCAGCCGGGCGGCCATGGCCGCGAGCGCCCGGTCTGGCAGGTTGGCCATGGTGGCCGTCGTCTCCGGCGCCAGTGCCGCGGCCAGGCGCTGCGGCACGAGCTCCGCCAACACGGTGCGCAGCTCGGCGCGGGGGCGGGACTGCTTGCGCGCGAGCAACTCTGCCAGGGCGTCGCGGCCGGGCAGACAGTCCAGCCTGACGGCGCCCCCCTCCCACAGCGACGAGATCTGCAGGATGGCGGGGCCCGACAGGCCGCGATGGGTGAACAGCATGGCCTCGGCAAAGCTCGCCTTGCCGATACGCGCCACCACCGGCAGCGCCACCCCGGACAGCGGGCGCATCAGCGCCAGCGCCTCGTCGGCGAAGGTGAGCGGCACCAGGCCCGGGCGCGGATCCACCACGCGCAGGCCGAACTGCCGGGCGAGATCGTACGCGAGGCCGGTGGCGCCCATTTTGGGGATCGAGAGCCCGCCGGTGGCCAGCACCACGCAATCCGCCTCGAAGGCGCCGTGGTCGGTTTCAACGCGGAAACGGTCGGCGCGGGTCACGGACGTGATTCGGTGCTGCAGACGGATGTCCACTTCACCGGCAGCGCATTCGGCGGCGAGCATGGCCACGATCTCGCGCGCCGAGCCGTTGCAGAACAGCTGGCCCAGGGTCTTTTCGTGCCAGGCGATACGGTGTCGGTCGACCATGGCCACGAAATCGTGCTGGGTGTAACGGCTCAGCGCCGAGCGGACAAATGCGCGGTTGGCCGACAGGAAACGCTCTGACGTCGCACCCAGATTGGTGAAGTTGCAGCGGCCGCCGCCGGAGATCAGAATCTTCTTGCCGAGCTCCGGGGCGTGGTCGAGCAGCAGCACCCGCCGGCCGCGCCGCCCCGCCACCGCGGCACACATCAGCCCGGCGGCACCCCCGCCCAGCACGATCGCGTCGTAACCGGTCAAGCGGGGGCGCGGACGAACTTCTGAAACCGGCCCAGGCGCTCCGGGCGCGGCGTCTGCGGAAACACCGAGGCCCAGTCGGTCGCCGCCACTTCGCCGACATACATATCGCCGTGCGAATCCAGCGCGATGCTGTGCGGCGAGACGAACTGGCCGGGCTCCAGCCCGGGCCCCATGCCCCGGTCCAGCCGAGACACCACCGTGCCGCTCTGGTCCAGCACACTCACGCGGGCGCCGAGGTTGGGTGTGTCCAGATTGACGGCCAGATAGGATTTCAGCTCGCCCACGATGCAATGCGGGCAGCGCCCGGGCGTGATCGCCAGCGCGCTGGGTCGGTGCATGTTGTTGATCTGGCTCTCGTAGCGGCCGTTGCCGTCGAAGATCTGCACCCGATGGTTTTCGCGATCTGCCACATACACCCAGCCATCGGAGTCGCAGCAGATGTTGTGCGGCAGGTTGAACTCGCCC
>JAYTQW010000409.1:0-8253 GCA_043746535.1 Rhodospirillales bacterium | reverse complement strand
CATGTTGGCCAGCGTGGCCGGATGCTCCCACATGCGCACGTTCATGGCCGGCGCCACCAGCACGCGCTGGTCGGTCGCCAGCAGCAGCGTGGTGGCGAGATCGGACGCGTGGCCCGCCGCCATGCGCGCCAGGATGTCGGCGGAGGCCGGGGCCACCACCACCAGATCGGCCGCGCGCGAGAGCTGGATGTGGCCTATCTCGCTCTCCTCGGTCAGCGAGAACAGGTCGGTGTGGACCGGCGCCTCGCTGAGCGCCTGCAACGACAGCGCGGTGACGAAGCGGGCGCCGCCCTCGGTCAGCACGCAGGTCACGGCGCAGCCGGCGCGGCGCAGCAGGCGGACCAGCTCCAGCGACTTGTAGGCCGCGATGCCGCCGCTGACGATCAGCAGGATGCGCCGTCCGTTCAACGTCGGGCCTTCGAGGCTCAAAGCCGCCAGCCGCTGTGGATCGCGGCGATGCCGCCGGACAGGTTGCGCACCCGCACGCGCGAGAACCCGGCGCCCTCCATCATCGCCGCCAGCGCCTCCTGGTCGGGGAACATGCGGATGCTCTCGGCGAGGTACTGGTAGCTGCCGGCGTCGCCCGCCACCATCCGGCCCAGGCGGGGCAGCACGCGGAACGACCAGGCATCGTAGAGCGGCGCCAGCACCGCCACCCGCACCCGGCTGAACTCCAGGCAATGGAACCGCCCACCCGGCCTCAGCACCCGCCGCGCCTCGCGCAGCACCGCGTCCTTGTCGGTGCAGTTGCGCAGGCCGAACGCCATCGAGACGGTGTCCATGCAGCCATCCGGCAGCGGCAGCCGCTCCGCGTCGGCGGCGACGATCGACAGGGCCGCGACATGGCCGCGCGAGATGGCGCGCCGGTGGCCGACCTCCAGCATGGACAGGTTGATGTCGGACAGGATGGCGGGACCGCCGCCGCGCTCCAGCCAGCCGAAGCTGACGTCGCCGGTGCCGCCGGCCAGGTCGAGCAGGCGGTGGCGCGGGCGCGGGTCGAGTGCCGTCACGAACACCCGCTTCCAGGCCCGATGCACGCCGAGCGACATCAGGTCGTTCATCAGGTCGTAGCGACTCGCCACGCTGTCGAACACCGCGCGCACCATCGGCCGCTTCGCCTCGCGCGGCACGCTGCGGAAACCGAAGTCGATGGCATCGCCGCTGTCGGGGGGTGTGTCGCTCATGCGGCAGAGTGTATAGCCTGTGTCCTGCCCATGCCGGAACTCCCCGAAGTCGAGACTGTGATGCGTGGCCTGCGGGCGCGGCTCGAGGGTCGCGTGATCGTGCGCGCCGCCGTGCACCGCGAGGGGATGCGCTGGCCGTTCCCGCCGGGGCTGGCCACGGCCCTCCTCGGCCACCGGATCGAGGGTTTCCGGCGGCGGGCGAAATACATCCTGATGCGGCTGTCGGGCGGGCAGTCGGCGCTGCTGCATCTCGGCATGTCCGGGCGCATGGTGCTGGGTCCCGCCGGCACCAACCAGCCGCCGTTGCACGAGCACCTGACGCTGGAGACCGATGACGGCTGGCGGGTCGGCTTCGTCGATCCGCGCCGGTTCGGCTCGGTCGACCTGGTCGCGACCGCGCACGAGGACGCGCACCGGCTGCTGGCCGGGCTGGGGCCGGAGCCGCTGGACGCCGCGTTCGACGCCGCCGCGCTGTCGGCGGCGCTGGCCGGTCGCCGTACGCCGATCAAGGCGGCGCTGCTGGACCAGCGGCTGGTGGCGGGGCTGGGCAACATCTACGTCAACGAGGCGCTGTTCCGCGCGCGCATCTATCCCGGACGCCTGGCCGGCAGCGTGGCCGGGGCGCGTGCCCGCCGGCTGGTGCCGCAGATCAAGGCGACGCTGGGCGAGGCCATCGCCGCCGGTGGCTCCAGCCTGCGCGACTACGTGCAGCCGGACGGCGAACTGGGCTACTTCCAGCACGCCTGGAAGGTCTATGGCCGCACCGGGGAGCCATGCGAGCGTTGCCCGGGGCCGCCCGCCTGTCCCGGCATCCAGCGTGTGGCGCAGGGTGGCCGCAGCAGTTTTTTCTGTCCGCGCACGCAGCGGTGAGGGAGCGCCCATGCCCGACTTGAGCAAGCCCGAGATGATCCTGGTGGAGGTGGAGGGCCGCGTCGGCACCATCCGGCTGCACCGCCCGAAGGCGCTGAACGCGCTGTGCGACCAGATGATGGCCGAGTTGGGCGCGCAGTTGCTGGCCTGGGACGCCGATCCCGCCATCGGCGCGATCGTGCTGACCGGCTCCGAGCGCGCCTTCGCCGCTGGGGCCGATGTGCGCGAGATGCGCGACCGGCGCTTCCCCGCGGTGTTCCTCGACGACTTCCTGGCGCCCTGGGAGGCGGTGCTGCGCGTGGCCAAGCCGGTCGTGGCCGCCGTCGCCGGCTATGCCCTCGGCGGTGGTTGCGAGCTTGCAATGATGTGCGACATCGTGCTTGCTGCCGATACCGCGAGCTTCGGCCAGCCGGAGATCAATCTTGGCATCATCCCGGGTGCCGGCGGCACGCAGCGGCTGGTGCGGGCGGTCGGCAAGGCGAAGGCGATGGAGATGATTCTTGGGGGACGCAACATGGATGCGGCAGAGGCCGAACGCGCGGGCCTGGTGGCGCGCGTGCTGCCGGCGGGGGCGCTGATGGCCGAGGCCGGCCTCCTGGCCGCGCGCCTGGCCGCGTTGTCGCCAGTGGCGGTGCGGGCCGCCAAGCAGGCGGTCAACGCGGCGTTCGAGCTGCCGTTGGCGCAGGGCCTGCGCTCGGAGCGGCAGTTGTTCCTGTCGCTGTTCGGCACCGCCGGCCAACGCGAGGGCATGGCGGCGTTCCTGGAGAAGCGTCCACCCGACTTCACGGAAACACGATGAAAGCCTGGCGAAAGCCCGGGCAAAATCTTGACTCGGGCTGGGGGCCTAATTAGAACCCGGCTTCCGCACGGCGGGTTGTCCCGCCGACCCGTTCCGCATCAGAGCTGATTGAAGAGAACCCATGGCCAATACCGCCTCCGCCCGCAAGCGCATCCGCCAGACGGCCACCCGCACCCTGCGCAACCAGGCGCGGACCTCGCGGCTGCGGACCTTCATCAAAAAGGTGGAGGTCGCCATTGCCGGCGGCAACAAGGAGGTGGCCGTGGCCGCCCTGCGCACCGCGCAGCCGGAGATGCAGCGTGCCGCGACCAAGGGCGTGGTCAAGCTCAACACGATGTCGCGAAAGCTGTCGCGCCTGTCGAAGCGTATCAAGGCGCTGAGCGTTGGCTGAGTCGCGATCTGCGGCATCAGTTGCAAGATCACGTCAAAAGACGCCGGCAGCCTTTCTCCAGCCATACGTAAAATAACCCTAACCCAAGTTTTGCGCTTTGCACGATATCCGTAAAGTGTTCATCTCGAACCACGTTTATTTTCCGGTGATGTCTCTGTTACACGGCAACAAGTTTTAATTTGCCTCGCCAGGGATTTTATCATACTTGTTACTTCTAGATTGACGCTGTTGCTTCTGAAAAGTAGCCAAATGTTTGTGCGAGCGAGTACCGCCTTGGTTGCGGTCGGCTTCTGCGCGCCAGTCACTGGCGGTCTTTACGTAAAAGGAGCGTTCGCAACGCTCTGGAGATAAACGATTGGGGGAGGTGTGCGTGGGAGCAGATCAGCCCAATCATCAGTCGCCGGTGCTGGCGGCGCAATGGAGCCGGGTGTGCAGCCGGTTGCAGGCGGAGGTCGGCGATATCGCCTATCGCACTTGGCTGCGGCAGATGACGCTGTGCGGGCTCGACGATGACGAGGTCACGGTACGGCTGCCGACGCGCTTCCTGCGCGACTGGGTGCGCTCGCATTACGGCGACCGGCTGAACGCGCTCTGGCAGGGCGAGAACCCGGATGTGCGCCGCGTGGACATCCGCGTGGGCAGCGCGTCGGCGGGAGCGTTGGCCGAAAGCTTGGAATCGGCGCCGCCGACCTCCGGCCCGGATGCCCGCCTGTACGACGGCGCGCCGGTGGACGGCATCAGCCTGCTGGCGGACGAGACGCCGGCATTCGCCCCGGCCTCGCCGCCAGCCAGCGTACGCGGCGACGACCGGCGCGGCGACGATCGCGGCCAGGTCGACAACGCGGCGCTCGACCCGCGTTTCACGTTCGATAGTTTCGTGGTCGGCAAGCCCAACGAGTTCGCCTATGCCTGCGCCCGCCGCGTGGCCGAGCATCCGGCCAGCTCCGGCTTCAACCCGCTGTTCCTGTATGGCGGCGTCGGCCTCGGCAAGACCCACCTGATGCACGCCATCGCCTGGGAGCTGTCGGCGCGGCGCGCGGCGGTGCCGGGGACCGCGCCGGTGACGGTCGCGTATATGTCCGCCGAGCGGTTCATGTATCGCTTCATCGCCGCCATCCGCAGCCACTCGACCATGGAGTTCAAGGAGCAGCACCGCAGCGTCGACGTGCTGATGATCGACGACCTGCAATTCCTGATCGGCAAGGACAGCACGCAGGAAGAGTTCTTCCATACCTTCAACGCGCTGGTCGACGCCGGCAAACAGATCGTGGTCTCCGCCGACAAGTCGCCGGGCGAGCTGTCGGGGCTGGAGGAGCGGGTCCGCACCCGCCTTGCCTACGGCATGGTGGCCGACTTCCACGCCACCACGTTCGAGTTGCGGCTGTCGATCCTGGAGGCCAAGGCGGTCCGCGCCGGGGTGCCGGTGCCACCCAAGGTGCTGGAGTTCCTGGCCTATAAGATCGCCACCAACGTGCGTGAGCTGGAAGGCGCGCTGAACCGTCTGGTCGGCCATGCCAACCTGTTCGGCCGCGCCATCACGCTGGAGACCACGCACGAGTTGCTGCACGATATCCTCAAGACGCACGACAAGCGCATCACCATTGAGGAAATCCAGCGCCGGGTGGCCGAGCACTACAACATCCGCCTGACCGACATGAGTTCCGCGCGGCGCGCGCGGGCGGTGGCGCGGCCACGGCAGGTGGCGATGTTCCTGGCCAAGCAGCTCACCAGCCGCAGCCTGCCGGAAATCGGCCGCAAGTTCGGCAACCGCGACCACACCACGGTGATCCACGCGGTCAAGGTCATCACCAAGCTGATCGAGACCGAAACCGGCTTCGGCGAGGATGTCGAACTGCTGCGGCGGATGCTGGAAAACTAGTGCGCCGGCGACGCTGCGGCTGACGGCTTTTACAGGAGGCGCGCGGGTTGCTACTGTACGCGCCACGATTCGCTCCGGTCGCAAAAGGTTATCAGCATGAAGTTCAAGGCCGACCGGGCGACCCTGCTGCGTGCCCTCGCACACGTCCAGAGCGTCGTCGAGAAGCGCAACACCATCCCGATCCTCGCCAACGTCATGCTGGCGACCAAGGGCGGCGCGCTGACGTTGACCGCGACCGACATGGAAATCGCGGTGGTCGAGGACGTGGCCGCCAGCGTCAGCCGCGACGGCGTCTGCACGGCCCCCGCCGCGACCCTGTACGAGATCGTGCGCAAGCTGCCCGACACCGCCGAGATCGAGCTGGACCACCCCGGTGGCGACGCGCAACTGGCGCTGCGGGCCGGACGCTACGCCACCAGCCTGGTGGTGCTGCCGTCGGAGGATTTTCCCTCGATGACGGCGGGCACGCTGCCGCACAGGTTCGCGTTGCCGGCGCAGACGCTGCGCGGCTTGATCGACCGCACCCGCTTCGCCATCTCCACCGAGGAGACGCGCTACTACCTGAACGGCATCTACCTGCACGCCAGCGAGGACTCCGACGGGCCGGTGCTGCGCGCGGTCGCCACCGATGGCCACCGGCTGGCGCGGGTGCAGGAGGATCTGCCGGAAGGCGCCGCCGGGATGCCCGGCGTGATCGTGCCGCGCAAGACCATCGGCGAGTTGCGCAAGCTGCTGGACGAGGTGACCAGCCCGGTCGAGGTTGCGTTGTCCGACACCCGCATCCAGTTCAAGGTCGGCACCGTGACGCTGACCAGCAAGCTGATCGACGGCACCTTCCCGGAATACGAGCGGGTGATCCCGCGCGACAACGACAAGGTGCTGCGGGTCGGCAAGAAGGATTTCGCCGACGCGGTGGGCCGGGTCGCGGCCATCTCCTCGGAGCGCTCCCGCCCGGTGAAGCTGTCGCTGGCGCGCAACCTGCTGGTGCTGTCCGCCGCCAGCCCGGAGCAGGGCACCGCCACCGAGGAGCTGGACGGCGACCGCGTGTCGTACGACTCCGGCCCGCTGGAGATCGGCTTCCAGGCGCGCTACCTGAACGACATCACCGACCAGATCGGCGAGAAGGTGGAGTTCCGCTTCTCCGACGGTGCCGCCCCCACTGTGGTGCAGGACGCGGCGGATGCGGCGGCGCTGTACGTGCTGATGCCGATGCGGGTCTGAGGCCAGGGCGCCGCCCTGGACCCGTTGGGGCCGGGAGGCCGCAAACCCCCCTCGCTGCGCCTGAACCGGCTGGCGCTCAGCCAGTTCCGCAACTACGCCAGCCTGACCTGGCGCCCCGAGGCGGCGATCACCGTCGTCACCGGCGCCAACGGCAGCGGCAAGACCAACCTGCTGGAGGCGATCTCGTTGCTGGTGCCCGGCCGTGGCCTGCGCGGCGCGCGGGTGGGCGAGTTCGCGCGGCGCGACCCGGCGATGCCGGATGCGACCGTGCCATGGGGTGTCGCGGGGCGGTTCGCGACGCTGGAGGGCGAGGCCGAGATCGGCACCGGCAGCGCCCCCGATGGGCCGCCGGACCGGCGCGTGTTCCGGCTGGACGGGGCCGCCCCGCGCAACCAGGCCGCCATCGCCGAGCGGGTCAGTGCGGTGTGGCTGACGCCGCAGATGGAGCGGCTGTTCCAGGACAGCGCCAGCCGCCGCCGCCGCTTCCTCGACCGGCTGGTGTATGCGTTGGAGCCGGGCCACGCGCGCGAGGTGGCGGCGCATGACGCGGCGATGGCGCAGCGCAACCGGCTGCTGGCCGAGGACCGACGCGAGCCGGCTTGGCTGGCGGGCGTGGAGGACGCCATCGCCCGCCACGCCGTCGCCGCCACGGTGGCGCGGGCAGGCTTGGTGGCGCGGCTGAACGCTGTGCTGGCGGCGGGGATCGCGGACCCGTTCCCGGCGGCGCGGCTCGACCTGATCTCGGCCATCGCCGACCGGCTGGCGACCGAGCCGGCATTGGCCGTGGAGGACTGGCTGCGCGCGACGCTGGCCGAGTGCCGCGCGCGCGACGCCGCCGCCGGCACCGCTGTGGTCGGGGCGCACCGGACAGATTTCAGCCTGGAGGATGCCGGCACCGGCCTGTTCGCCGCACAGGCCAGCACCGGGCAACAGAAGGCGTTGCTGGTCGGCGTCATCCTGGGCCATGCCGGCCTGCTGGCGCAGTTGCGCGGGGTGGCGCCGCTGCTGTTGCTGGACGAGCCGGCGGTGCATCTGGATGCGCAGCGGCGCGGCGCCCTGTTCGACGCCCTGGCGCGGCTGCCGGCGCAGGCGTTCCTGACCGGGACCGACGCCTCGGCCTTCGCCAGCCTGCGCGGCCGGGCCGCCGGCGTGGTGGTCTCCGACGGCGCGCTGCACCCCGATCCGGGGTTTGCCGCGTAGCGTACGTGTACTCTGTCAATCGCGCCCGATCGTCGCTATATCTGGCGTTCATCCAAACGCCCAGGAGCACTAGCCCGGCATGAGTGACAGCGCCGCGCCGCCGCCCGATTCCGACCCCACTTCGACCGCCTACGACGCCGACTCCATCTCCGTGCTGCGCGGCCTGGATGCGGTGCGCAAGCGGCCGGGAATGTATATCGGCGACACCGATGACGGCTCCGGCCTGCATCACATGGCATTCGAGATCATCGACAACGCCGTGGACGAGGCGCAGGCCGGCTATGCCACGCGTTGCGAGCTGACGCTGAATGGCGATGGCAGCGTCACCGTGCGCGACGATGGCCGCGGCATCCCGACCGGCATCCACTCCGAGGAGGGCATCTCGGCGGCCGAGGTGGTGCTGACCCGGCTGCACGCCGGCGGCAAGTTCAACCAGAACAGCTACAAGGTGTCCGGCGGCCTGCACGGCGTCGGCGCCGCCGTGGTCAACGCGCTGTCGGAGTGGATGGAGGTCCGCATCTGGCGCGATGGGCTGGAGCACCTCATCCGTTTCGAGCATGGCGATTCGGTGGCCCCGCTGGCGGTGGTCGGGCCATCCAGCGAGCCGGGTGGCACGCTGGTCACCTTCAAGCCGAGCAAGCAGACCTTCACCCAGGTCGAGTTCGACCTCGCCATCCTGGAAAAGCGGATGCGCGAGCTGGCGTTCCTC
>JAYTQW010000408.1:0-10409 GCA_043746535.1 Rhodospirillales bacterium | reverse complement strand
CGCACCATCAACCCGAGCCAGGTGGTGCCGATCGGACCCACCATCGACTTCACGCAGCCGCATGGGCGTGGCGACTGATCGCAACCGGCGCTTGTGTTGTGGGGCGCGGATCGCAACACTTGCGCCATGTTCGCAGTCATCGCCCTGTTCGGCTACCTGCTCGGCGCGGTCCCATTCGGCCTGCTGCTGACCCGTGCCGCAGGGCTGGGCGACATCCGCGCCATCGGCTCCGGCAACATCGGCGCGACCAACGTGCTGCGTACCGGGCGGCGTGGGCTGGCGTTCTCGACGTTGCTGCTTGACGGCGCCAAGGGCGCGGCGGCCGTCTTGATCGGGTTGGAGTTTGCCGGGACCGCCGGAGCACTGGCCGGCGGGCTGGCGGCGGTGCTCGGCCACCTCTTTCCGGTCTGGCTGCGGTTTCGTGGCGGCAAGGGGGTGGCCACCGGCTTCGGTGCGCTGATCGCCGCCAGTCCGGCGGGCGGCCTCGCCGCCGGCGCGGTGTGGATCGCGGTGGCGCTGATCACGCGGCTGTCCTCGGCGGGCGCGCTGTCGGCCATGGCGCTGTCGCCGCTGCTGGTCTGGGCGGTCGGCGGCGCCCGGCCGGTGATCCTGATGGCGGCCCTGGTCGCTATGCTGGTCTGGGCGCGCCACCACGCCAACATCCGCCGGCTGGTCGCCGGGACCGAGCCACGCATCGGCGGCAAGGCATGACCTTGCCAGCGATGACCGCAATCGATGCTGGCGACCTCGATCGGCTGCGCCTCGCCCGCGCTGATGGGGTCGGGCCGGTGCTGTACCGCCGCCTGCTGGCCCGGTTCGGCAACGCCGCCGCCGCCCTCGACGGCCTGCCCGCGCTGGCGCGCGCCAACGGGCGGCCGGCGCCCTCGGTCCCCGGCATGGACGCGGTGCGGCGGGAGTTCGACGCCACACTGTCAATCGGCGCGCAACTGCTGTTCGTGGGACGGCCTGGCTACCCGCCCATGCTGGCCCGGCTCGACGATGCGCCGCCAGTCATCTCCGTGCTGGGCAATGCCGGCTGCCTGGTCGGGCGCACCGTCGCCATGGTCGGCAGCCGCAACGCCAGCCTGAACGGCCGCCGCATCGCCGAGCAACTGGCCCTCGATCTCGCCAAGGCCGGCGTGGTGGTCGTATCAGGCATGGCGCGCGGCATCGACGCGGCGGCGCATCTGGGGGCGTTGTGCGAGGGCCAGACCATCGCCTGCGTCGCCGGCGGCCTCGACCAGCCCTACCCACCCGAACACGCGGCGCTACAGGAGCGCATCGCCGCCAGCGGCGCGGTGGTGGCGGAGGCGCCGCTCGGCACTGCGCCACAGGCACGCCATTTCCCGCGACGCAACCGCATCATCGCCGGCCTGTCGTATGGCGTGGTGGTGGTCGAGGCGGCGTTGCGGTCCGGCAGCCTGATCACCACGCGGCTGGCGATCGACGCCGGGCGCGAGGTGCTGGCGGTGCCCGGCTCACCGCTGGACGCGCGCTGCCGTGGCTCCAACGACCTGTTGCGCAACAAGGCGACGTTGGTGGAGGACGCAGCCGACGTGCTGGCCGGCATCCGCTTCGACCTTGAGCCGTTTGACATTGCGCCGCAGGAACACCAATTGGGCATCGGTTTGGAGGAGACGTCGGCGCCGTTCGCCGGCACCCCCGCCGATGCCGATGCCATGGCCATCGTGCTTGATCTGCTCGGACCGTCACCCACTTCGGTTGACGATCTGATCCGGGGCTGCCAGTTGTCCGCCGCCACCGTCCTTTACGTGCTGGTCGAACTGGAACTGGCCGACCGCATTGAAAACTTTCCTGGCAACCGGGTGGCGCTGCTGATCGAACCGGGAGCCGCGCGCTCTCGACCATAGGACACTATGACGGACGTCGTCGTCGTCGAATCTCCCGCCAAAGCCAAGACCATCAACAAGTATCTCGGCGCCGGCTACACGGTGCTGGCGAGCTTCGGGCATGTTCGCGACCTGCCGCCGAAAGACGGCAGCGTGCGGCCGGAGGAGGATTTCGCGATGGACTGGGCCGCCGACGAGCGCGGCGCCAAGCAGATCGCGCTGATCGCCAAGGCCCTCAAAGGCGCCGACACGCTCTACCTGGCGACCGACCCGGACCGCGAGGGCGAGGCGATAAGCTGGCACGTCCGCGCCATGCTGGAAGAGAAGCGGTTGCTGAAGGGGGTGACAGTCCACCGCATCACCTTCAACGAGATCACCCGCAATTCCATCCGCTACGCCATGGACCATCCGCGCGACCTCGACCTGCCGCTGATCGAGGCGTACCTGGCGCGCCGGGCGCTCGACTATCTGGTCGGCTTCACCCTGTCGCCGGTGCTGTGGCGCAAGCTGCCGGGCAGCAAGAGCGCCGGGCGCGTGCAGTCGGTGGCGCTGCGCCTCATCAGCGAGCGCGAGGCCGAGATCGAGGTGTTCAAGCCGCGCGAGTACTGGTCGCTGGAGGTGCCGTTCACCACGCCTGCCGGCGCCCCGTTCACCGCCCGCCTGACGCATCTGGAGGGCCGCCGGCTCGATCAGTTCGACATCAGCAACGCCGTCCTGGCGGACGCCGCGCGCGCGGCCATTGAGGCCGGTGACTACGCGGTCGCCAACGTCGAGCGCAGGCGGGTCAAGCGCCATCCGGCGGCGCCGTTCACCACCTCCACCCTGCAACAGGAGGCCTCGCGCAAGCTCGGCTTCGGCGCGCAGCAGACCATGCGGCTGGCGCAGGGGCTGTACGAGGGCGTCGACATCCAGGGCGATACGGTCGGCCTGATCACCTACATGCGCACCGACGGCGTGCAGATGGCCGGCGAGGCGATCGCCAGCATCCGTGGGCATGTCGGCGAGGCGTTCGGCGCCAACTACCTGCCCGCCGCCCCGCGCATCTACAAGACCAAGGCCAAGAACGCGCAGGAGGCGCATGAGGGCATCCGCCCCACCGACGTGTCGCGTACCCCGGAATCTGTCGCCCGCTACCTGGAGCCGGAGCAACGGCGGCTGTACGACCTGATCTGGAAACGCGCCGTCGCCAGCCAGATGCAGTCGGCCGAGTTGGATCAGGTGAGCGTCGACATCGCCGATCCCGCCAGGCCGAAAGGCGTCGCGCTGCGCGCCAACGGCTCTATCCTGGCGTTCGACGGCTTCCTCAAGCTTTACCGCGAGGGCCGCGACGACGGCGCCGATGACGACGAGGACCGCATGTTGCCGCCGATGGCGGTAGGCGATCCGCTGCGTCGCGGCCCGGTTGCGACCAGCCAGCACTTCACCCAGCCGCCGCCGCGCTTTTCCGAAGCCAGCCTCGTCAAGAAGATGGAGGAGTTGGGCATTGGCCGCCCCTCCACCTACGCCTCGATCATGTCGGTGCTGGTCAAGCGCGAATACGCGAAGCTGGAGGACCGGCGTTTCGTGCCGGAGGATCGCGGCCGCCTGGTGACCGCCTTCCTGACCAGCTTCTTCGAGCGCTATGTCGACACCGGCTTCACCGCCGCCCTGGAGGAGCAGCTCGACGACATCTCCGGCGGGCGAGCCGATTGGCGCGCGGTGATGCGCGCGTTCTGGGAGGAGTTCTCTCATGCCGTGACGCAGACCCGCGACCTCAAGATCAGCGACGTGATCGACGCGCTGGACCAGGACCTCGGCGCGCATTTCTTCCCGGCGCGCGAGGACGGCGGCGACCCGCGCGGCTGCCCGGCCTGCGGCAACGGACGACTGGGGCTGAAGCTCAGCCGCCACGGCAGCTTCATCGGCTGCTCCAATTACCCGGAGTGCCAGTACACCCGCCGCCTCGCCATCGCCACCGGCGCGGATGACGGCGACCTGGTGAAAGAGGGGATGCGCACGCTGGGCCAGGCCGCGACCGGGGAGGAGATCACCGTCCGCCGCGGCCCGTTCGGCGTCTATGTGCAGCAAGGCGAGCAGGTGAAGGACAGCAAGGTGAAGCCCCGCCGCACCTCGCTGCCAAAAGGGATGGAGGCGTCGGCGCTGACGCTGGAACAGGGGCTGGCGTTGCTGACGTTGCCGCGCATGGTCGGGCTGCACCCCGAAACCGGCGAGCCGATCGAGGCGGGGATCGGCCGCTTTGGCCCGTTCGTGAAGATGGGCGGTATCTTCGGCTCGCTCGACCGCGACGACGACGTGCTGGTGGTGGGGCTGAACCGGGCGATGGACGTGCTGGCGAAGAAACTGGCCAGCGTGCGCGCGCTGGGGCCGCATCCCGCCGACCGCGAGCCGGTGCTGGTGCGCAAGGGTCGGTTTGGGCCCTATGCGCAGCACGGCAACAAGGTCGCCAACCTGCCGCGCGACGTGACGATGGACGATTTCACGCTGGCCGACGCGGTGGCGCTGCTAGCCGAGCGCGGCAAGGTGCTGGCGAAGAAGGGCAAGAACGGCAAGCCGGTGAAGGCTGCCGCCAAGGTGCGGGCAAAACCAGCAGCCAAGCCTGCAATGGCTGCGGCGGCATTGGGTAAACCGGCGATCAAGAAGGTGGCGAAGAAGCCGGTCAAGAAGCCCGCGAAGAAGACGGCGGCAAGGAAGCCCGCGCCCAGGAAGGCTGCGGCCAAGGCGGGTGGCTGAGATGGCGCGTCCACCCCGCGCGCCCGGGCCTGCGGTCATGCCATCGCGTGAGGACGTGGTGCGCTTCATCCGCGAGTCGCCCGGCCGTGTCGGCAAGCGCGAGATCACGCGCGAGTTCCGGCTCGGCCCGGACCAGCGCGCGGCGTTGCGTACGATGCTGGCCGAGCTGAAGCACGGCGGCGATGTCGCCCCCGCCGGCCACCGCCGTTTCCAGCCGCCCGACCGGCTGGATGACGAGATGGTGGTGCAGGTCATTGGCACCGACCCGGACGGCGACGCCCTCGCCCGCCCGGTCACATGGGAGGGCGCCGGGCCGCC
Organism: Rhodospirillales bacterium; assembly: GCA_043746535.1. GTDB lineage: Bacteria > Pseudomonadota > Alphaproteobacteria > Acetobacterales > Acetobacteraceae > CAVRQM01. The sequence goes on along the minus strand of JAYTQW010000408.1, from coordinate 5,511 downwards.
GCCGATGATCCTGATGGCGCCCGAGCCGCGTGGTCGGCCCGCGTTGGCGCCGGGCGAGCGGGTGCTGGCGAAATTGCGCCAGATCATGCCGGGCAAGTACGAGGGCCGCACGCTGAAGCGCCTGACCGACGCGCCCGGCCGCGTGCTGGGCGTCTATCGGCCCGATCCGGCTGAGGGTGGCGGGCGTCTGGTGCCGACCGACCGCCGCGTGAAGGCGGAATGGCTGGTGCCGCCCGGTGAGGCCGGCGATGCCGAGGCGGGTGAGATCGTGCTGGCCAGCCCGCTGCCCGGCACCGGCTATGGCCTGAAGCCGGTGCGGATCGTGGAGCGGCTGGGCCGCATCGGCGATGCACGCTCGGTCAGCCTGATCGTGCTGCATACCCACGACATCCCGACCGAGTTCCCGACCGAGGCGGTGGCCGAGGCCGAGGCTGCCAAGCCTGTCACCGTGCGTGGCCGCACCGATCTGCGCCACCTGCCGCTCGTCACCATCGACGGCGAGGACGCGCGCGACTTCGACGACGCGGTGTTCGCCGAGCCGGAGGGCGACGGCTTCCGCCTGATCGTCGCCATCGCCGATGTTGCCCACTACGTCCGGCCGAACAGCGCGCTCGACCGTGAGGCATGGAAGCGCGGCAACTCCTGCTACTTCCCCGACCGCGTGGTGCCGATGCTGCCGGAGGCATTGTCGAACGGGCTGTGCAGCCTAAAGCCGGACGAGAATCGCGGCTGCCTGTTCGTCGAGATGCACGTCGACGCCGCCGGCCGCAAGCAGTCGCATAGTTTCGGCTGCGGCCTGATGCGCAGCGTCGCCCGGCTCACCTACACGCAGGTGCAGGCTTTGTTCGATGCGGGCGAGGCGACCGCATTGCCGGTGGCGCCGCTCTATGCCGCGTTCCGGGCGCTGCTGGGCGCGCGGATGGCGCGCGGCACGCTCGACCTCGATCTGCCGGAACGCAAGGTGACGCTTGATGCCAATGGCCATGTGGCGGAGGTGGCGCCACGCCCGCGCCTGGACAGCCACCGGCTCATCGAGGAGTTCATGGTGCTGGCCAACGTCTGCGCCGCCGAGGAGCTGGAGCGGCTGGCGCAGCCATGCATGTACCGCGTCCACCCGCCGCCGTCCGACGAGAAGCTGGAAAACCTGCGCGTCTTCCTGCACGGCTTCGACATCTCGCTGCCGCCCGGCAGGACCGTGCACCCGCGCGACCTCGATGGCGTGCTGCGCCGCGTGGCCGGCACCGAGGCGGCGCCGCTGGTCAACGAGGTGATGCTGCGCAGCCAGAGCCAGGCCAGCTACAGCCCCGACAACATCGGCCATTTCGGCTTGGCGCTGGCCCGCTACGCGCATTTCACCAGCCCGATCCGCCGCTACGCCGACCTGCTGGTGCATCGGGCGCTGATCCACGGCCTCAAGCTCGGCCTGGGCGGCCTGACCCCCGAGGAGACGCAGCGTTTCCCGGACAGTGCCGAGCACATCACCGCCACCGAGCGGCGCGCGGCGCTGGCGGAGCGCGACGCCATCGACCGCTACCTGGCGGCGTTCATGGCGGACAAGGTCGGCCAACATTTTGCCGCGCGCATCTCCGGCGTGACCCGGTTCGGCCTGTTCGTAACGGTGGCAGGCAACGGCGCCAGCGGGCTGGTGCCGGTGTCGTCGCTGACCGACGATTTCTGGGTGCATGACGAGGCGACCCAAAGCCTCACCGGGCGGCGCACGCGGATCAGTTTCCACCTGGCGCAGGAGGTCGAGGTGCGGCTGGCGGAAGCGACGCCGCTGACCGGCGGGTTGCTGTTCCACATCATGCAGGGCAACGCCGACGCGACCCGTGCCGCTGCGGGCGATGCCGGGCTGTCGAAGAAGTCGGGGCTACCGAAGAAGTCGGGGCTACCGAAGAAATCGGGGCCATCGAAGAAGTCCGGTTCCGGCAAGGCGGTCGCAGGCAGGTCCGCCGCGAAGAAGGCCGGCACGAACAAGGCCAAAGCCCGCTCACGGTGAGGCATGGCGCCGCCCTGCTGACGCTGGCGCTCGCCCTGGCACTCTCAGCCACCGGCGTGCGCGGCGCACACGGCGAGTCGTTCGCGCGTGCGCAGCCGTTCAACCAGGCGCTGGTGGCCAACGTCGCCGCCACCGCCCTCGCCTTTATGGCACCACGCACGCTGGAGGCGGTGCCGCTCGGGCAACTGACGGTATGGGGGCTGCGCGGCCTGACCACCATCGACCCGCGCCTACGGTTGCGTGCCGGTCCGGCCGGGCTGGAGTTGCTGGTCGCCGTGGCCGGCGTGGACCGCGTGCTGATGGTCCACGCCATCCCGGACGAGCGCGACAGCACCGGTTGGGGCATTGCCGTCGCCGACCTGATCCGCGCCGGCTGGGATGCGTCGGCGGCGGTGCGGCATGAGGGCACCCAGGGTGTGTTGCAGGCGTTCTTCGACGAGCTGTTCAACCATCTGGACCCATATTCCCGCTACGCCGCGCCGGCGCAGGCGGCAATCGAGCGCGAGCGGCGCGGCGTAGAGGCCGGAGTTGGTCTCAATATCGGGTTGTCCGGCGACCACTACAGGGTGCGTGCGGTGGTGCCGGGCGGTCCGGCGGCCAAGGCGGGGGTGACGGTGGGCGCCACCATTACCGCAATCGACGGCGCGCTGCCGGTCGAGGCGGATCTGGCGCTGGCGCGCACCCTGCTGACCGGACCGGAGGACAGCGCGGTGGAGCTCACCTTCCAGCCACCGCGCGGCGGCCTGCGCACGGTGCGGCTGCTGCGGGTGGCATTCGCGCCGGATACCGTGGCGGTGACACGTTCGGGCAACCTGCTGGTGTTGCGCATCAGCAGCTTCGCCAGCGACACCGGCGACACGCTGGCGGCGTCGCTGGCCCGTGCCATGGCGCCCGGGCCGCTGCACCGCCTCTGGCATGGCGCGGTGCTGGACCTGCGCGGCAACCGTGGCGGCGTGCTGGCGCAGGCGGCGGAGGTGGCGGGGCTGTTGCTGGCGCACGGCGTCATCGCCACCACCTCCGGCCGCGATCCGGCCGCCACCCATGACTTCATTGCCCGTGGGCAGGATCTGTTGCGCGGCCTGCCGCTGGTGGTGCTGGTCGACGGCCGCTCGGCCAGCGCCGCCGAGGTGGTGGCGGCGGCGCTGGCCGACCAGCACCGTGCCGTGGTGGTCGGCAGCGTGACCTTCGGCAAGGGGCTGGTGCAGACGATTACGCCGCTGCCGGATGGCGGCGAACTGCTGCTTAGCTGGAGCGAAGTGCTGGCACCCTTGGGCTGGCCGTTACAGGGGCTGGGGGTGCTGCCGCAGGTCTGCACCAGCCTGGGACAGGTCGCCGCCATGCACCAACTCAAGGAGTTGGCACATGGCGTGCAGCCAATGGCGCGGGCACTCTCGCGTCATCGCGCCGCGCGAACGCCGATGCCGGCGGCCGAGATGTTGGAGATCCGCAGCGCCTGCCCGGCCGCCGAGGGCCGCGACGACGATCTGGCTGACGCCCGCACCCTGATCGAACACCCTGTCGCCTACGATTCGGCGCTGCTGGGGCCGGCCGGACCCTGACTGGCTCCTGACTGAGCCCCACACGTGCAGCCCGCGCTTGACGTGGAGCCGCACTATGCGCAATTACCCGCCCTTGTCTGAGGGATTCCGATCATGGCTAAAACCAACACCGTCCAGATCAAGCTGGTGTCGACCGCCGACACTGGCTTCTTCTATGTCACCAAGAAGAACGCGCGCGCGCAGACCGGCAAGCTTGAGTTCCGCAAGTACGACCCGGTGGTGCGCAAGCACGTCGCGTTCAAGGAAGCCAAGATCAAGTGAGCCACGGGCGGCCGTCCGCCGCCCGCGCCGCGCCAGAAAATCCCGCACAAAGACCGCTGTAGCCACCCGGCTTCGGCGGCTTTTACATGGGCGCGATGCCGCCTGCCTCGATAGCGAGCAAAAATGAGATTGCTCACCAAGCGCCAAGCATGTGACAGTTGGGCAAGAACTCTTTTCAGAATGCAAGAAACATATTAGCACATCTTGGTTGGCTCATCATTTCAACCAAGAGTGACAATATTATGACACAGATGACGAGGCCAAGTTTCTTCAATATTACAGCTTCGCGTCGCAAGCAAACAGGGGAGGAGCAAGACGCGCCGGTGTTGAACCCGTGGATGTTCTTTCGTCGCTGGATCGCCAATCCTTTGCAGATGGGATCGGTGGTACCATCGTCGCCCGCTTTATGCCGCCGGGTAGCGGCCCATACGCGATGGGCGTCAGACGAGGCGGTGCTGGAACTGGGTGCTGGCACCGGCGTCATCAGCCGCGCGCTGCTGGATGGCGGCGTGCCGCCGGAGCGGCTGTTCGTGGTCGAGATCGTGCCCGGCATGGCGACCCATCTGCGCCGCCGGTTGCCGGGCGTGAACGTGATCGAGGGCGATGCGCGCAACCTCGTCGAGCTGATCCCGGCGCAGTGGCACGGCCGCATCGGCACCGTCGTCTGCGGCATCCCGTTGGTGCTGCTGCCGTTGACCGGGCAACGCCGGTTCATCGACGCGATCGAGGCAGTCGCCCCAGGGCGGGGCTTCCTGCACTACAGCTACTGCGCCACCTCGCCGCTGCCAAGCGCCCGGCACCGGCTGGCGGCGCGGCGGGAAGCCTGGACCGCGCTCAACTTCCCGCCCGCCTCGGTCTGGCGCTACCTGCCCGCCGTCGCATAGGGCTCGGTCAGCGCGCCGAGAACTGGGTGTTGCCGAACATCACCTCACGCTCGGCATCGGTGATCGGACCCTGCCGTTGGTGTTCCGCCAGCACAGCCATGCCACGCTGCACGCCCGGACGCGCCTCAACCGCCTCGAACCAGCGCTTCAGGTTCGGGTAATCGGCGAAATCCACGCCCCGGCTTTCCGGGCGGCGTAGCCAGGGAAAGTTGGCCATGTCGGCAATCGAATACTCGTCGCCTGCCAGGAACGGGGCCTGCGCCAGCCGCTTGTCCAGCACGCCATGCAGTCGTTTCACCTCGTTGCTGTAACGCGCGATGGCGTAGGGCAGCTTTTCCGGTGCGTAATTATTGAAGTGATTGAATTGGCCGAACATCGGGCCGACGCCGCCCATCTGGAACATGAGCCATTGCAGGCATGTGAGACGCCGCATCGGGTCTGCCGGGATGAACTGACCGACCTTCTCCGCCAGATAAATCATGATCGCGCCCGACTCGAACAATGTCAGTCGCTGGCCACCCGGACCATCGGGGTCGACGATGGCGGGGATACGATGGTTGGGCGTAATCGCCAGGAACTCCGGCTTGAATTGGTCACCGGCGCCGATATTCACTGGCACGACGCTGTAGGCCAGCCCCATCTCTTCGAGTGCGATATGCACCTTGTGGCCGTTTGGCGTCGGCCAACTCCACAGTTCAATCGGCGACGCGCTCTGGGCGGTGGTGGCAGCACTCATTGGACGCTCCGTGACCATCTTCACCGCCACGACATGGCCCTGTGTCGCCGGGAGCGCCATAGCCCCCAAAAT
>JAYTQW010000407.1:0-2487 GCA_043746535.1 Rhodospirillales bacterium | reverse complement strand
TGGACCCTGCCCGGTTCCCGGACCGCAAGGCGCTGTCGCAGGCGGTATGGCGTACCGTCGCCGACGGAGCGGCGACGCTCCGGCAGAACCGCCCGGCTCGGCCGTTGGAGGTCGAGGATGCGTCGGGGGGAGATCCGATCGGGTCGAGAGAGGCGTTTGCTTAAACGATTGCATTGCGAAACCGCAGGCCGGAACCCGACGACGGCATGCAAGTCCAGACGTGCATGCCGTCGTTTGTACACTAGGATACCGCATTCACAAGCATTGCGCCGCTCATGGTCTTTCGTATCAGTAGGCGGTACCTTCATGCGGCCTTGGCTGACACTCCCTTGGCGGCATCCCTGTTGCTGCTCTTCATCGCGAGATCGTTCAGGAGCTTGTCCGCATGTTTTTCTTCGTCCAGCGTTTCCGTTAGCAATGCCGGCACTTCTGCATGCCCGTCCGCTTTAGCCCAGGAAATGAGCGCGCCATACCGCGCCATCTCGTAGTGCTCGACGGCCTGGCCACATGCCAACAGGCCGGCGTCACTCCTTGTCGACGAAATCATGCACATTAACCTGCTCCGGACGGCCCTCCGGCCGATAGTCGCTGCCAGCGTTTTTATACGAACCGATCAGTTCCTTCTTCTTGGTGTCGATCGAGATCACCGGCTGACCCGCCGCCTGGGTGGCGATCACCGCGGCATTGATGTGTTCGAACTGCGCATTACGATCCGGATTACGGCTGCCTTCGAGGGTCTTGCGGTTCACTTGCCGACGGTATTTCAGCAAGCCCAATAGTTTGGGGATGCTGCTGTCAGCGATCTTGTGCGTCGAGTTGGAGCGAAAGGTTCTGGTCTTGCGTGCTCACTCGCGCGTATCCGACGTTCGCCAAGGCGCTCTGTCCATTTTCCCGTCCGGAAAACATCTTGTCCGCTTTCCCGTCCGGACACCAGGGTTCGCGGACGGATTCGGGTTGCCCGCTCAATGGTCGTTTGGCGGACGGCCTGCGCCCTTACCGCCGATTGAGGCCATCTATGCAGGCCTAACCCACACCGATGAGCGTCATGCCGGCGGAGTGGCGGGACCGCGGCACCTCACTCAGCACCATCGCCCACGGATGGTCCACCAGCAGCATGAGTGGCAGCAACATCATCGCAGAGGCACACTCTTGGCCGGCCGTGGTCGCCATGGGAGCAGCACCCATGCGTTTGAACCGGCATTCTTCTAAATCGGACGGAGCCTTCATGCGGTGCTGGCCGAACCGGCCGATTCCGGTGCCGTCTCAGGCATGGCGAAGACCAAAGCGGCCAGAGCTACACAGGCCCCAGCGCCGAAAGTCAGGAACGCCGGCGAGTAGCCTAGGTGATCCACGATAACGCCCGCAGCTAGGCCGCTTAGAGAGGCTCCGATACCCTGCACGGTCGCCACGGCTCCTTGCGCCAGGTTATATCGGCCGGTCCCACGCATGAGGTCGGCAATGACGAGCGGGGTTATCGCCCCGAAGATGCCGGCGCCAATGCCGTCGAGCAGTTGCACACCGATCAGCCACGGTGCGCTGTCCGAGAAGGTGTAGAGGAGCGCGCGCACCGGCAGCACGGCAAAGCCCACCAGCAGGATGGGCTTGCGTCCGATATGGTCCGCCGTACGCCCGACTGCCAACGCCACGGGTAGCATGATGAGCTGGGCGGCGATGATGCAGGACGACATCATGGCCGTCGCCAGTTTCGGATAGGCCTGCGCAAGCTTTTGACCCACGAGCGGCAGCAACGGCGCATTGGCGAAATGGAACAGCATCGCGCACAGCGCGAACACCACCAGCGGACGGCACTGGAGCAGCACGGCAAAGCCGGAAGGCCCCTGCCCCTCTTTTTCCTCTTGCCCGTCCCCGTCTCCAAGCCCGCGGGCTCGGTTCTGGTCGATCGCGGATTGCGGGATCGACAGCATGGCGGCGGCGGCGGCCAGTGCGAACACCGGGACCAGCAGGAACACCGCCCTTTGGGAAAGCAGATAGCCGATGCCGCCGGCCGCCGCAGCGATGGCCACGTTCCCTGCGTGATCGAACGCCGAGTTGCGGCCCATCCGACGCGCCAGATGCTGGCGCGCGTACAGGCCAAGGGTCACGGCGGCGACCGCCGGACCGAACACGTCGCCCACCACGGCGATGGCGGTGTTGGCCACCATGACGGGCCAGAAGGTCGGGATGGCGAAGATGACCAGGGCGCCGATTGCTAGGATGATCAGCTCCAGGACGACCGCGCTGCGCTTGCGGCGCGTGGCGTCTATTGCGGCCCCGGCCGGCGTCTGTGCCGCTAGGCCGAGCAACCCGCTGATAGTGGTGACCCAGCCGACCTCTGTCTGGCTCCAGTGCTGCTGGGTGATCAGGAAGACGTTGAGGTATGGCCCCAGCGCCCCGCGCACGTCTGCGAGCAGGAAGTTGATGGCATCGAGGGAGCGAGGGCGAAAGCCGGCTCGTGCCGCCTGCGGGGTTACACCGTCATCTGCTGTG
>JAYTQW010000406.1:0-15218 GCA_043746535.1 Rhodospirillales bacterium | reverse complement strand
TTGTTCCGCGCCGCGCCGACCTTGTGCTCGATGGGGCCGGCGGGGCACGTGCCGGGCCTGCCGATGATCGCCGAGCGGCTGGCGGCATGACCGCTGCGGCCGAGCTGCTGGGCGACTTGCTAGGCGACTTGCTGGCCTGTGCCCGTGCCGCCGGAGCGGATGCCGCCGACGCCATCCTGATCGCCGGCACCTCGCTGTCGGTGTCGCGCCGCCTGGGCCGCGTCGAGCAACTGGAACGGTCGGAGGCGCGCGACCTCGGGCTGCGGGTGTTCGTGGGCCGGCGCTCGGCCATCGTCTCCTCGGCCTCGGTCGATCCGGCGGCGTTCTCCGCATTCGCGGAACGCGCGGTGGCGATGGCCCGCGTGGTGCCCGAAGATCCGTATGGCGGGCTGGCCGACACGACGACGCAGCCGGATGCGGACGCGCTTGCCCGGCTCGACCTGGCCGACGCGGCCGAGCCGGATGCCGCCGCCCTGATCACCCGCGCCGCCACGGCGGAGGATGCGGCGCTGGCGGTGGCCGGCATCACCAACTCCGAGGGCGCCGACGCGTCGTACGGGCGCACGCAGGTGACACTGGCGACGTCCGCCGGTTTTGCGGCGTCGTATGCCCGCACCAGCCATTCCGTTTCCGCGACCGCGCTGGCCGGGCAGGGCACCGGGATGCAGCGCGACTACGACTACAGCAGCGCCACCCATCTGGCCGACCTGGACGAGGCCGCCGCGATCGGCGTCAGCGCCGCGCATCGGGCGCTGGCGCGGCTGAACCCGCAGCGCCCGGCCACGGCGCGGCTGCCGGTGGTTTACGATACGCGCGTGTCGGCCTCTATCCTCGGGCACCTCTCCGCCGCGATCAACGGCGCCAGCGTCGCGCGCGGCACCAGCTTCCTGGCCGGACGGCTCGGCAGCCGGATCATGGCACCGGGCATCGACATCATCGACGACCCGCTGCGGGTGCGCGGCCCGCGCTCGCGCCCGTTCGACGGCGAGGGTGTGGCGACCGCGACCCGCGCGCTGGTCGAGGATGGCGTGCTGCAAAGCCTGCTGCTGGACAGCCGCAGCGCCCGCCAGCTCGGCCTCGCCTCCACCGGCCATGCCAGCCGGGGCACCGGCGGCCCGCCATCGCCGGCGGCCACCAACCTGTACATGCGCGCGGGCAACGTCACGCCGGCGGCGCTGATGGCCGACATCAAGCTCGGCCTGTACGTTACCGAGTTGATCGGCATGGGCGTCAACGGCCTGAACGGCGACTATAGCCGAGGTGCCGCCGGCTTCATGATCCGCGACGGCGCGCTGGCCGAGCCGGTGGCCGAGATCACCATTGCCGGCAACCTGGGCGAGATGTTCCTGACCATGGTTCCCGCCGACGACCTGCGGTTCCGGCGCGGCGCCGACGCGCCGACACTGCGTATCGAGGGCATGACCATGGCGGGAGCCTGACCCGCACGGTCAAACCCTGGCAATGCCACAGGATTGCGCGGGCCGCCCTGATTTTGTCTACGCCTCGCGCCCATATAGGCTGTGTCACGACATGGATCATCCCATCATGCGCCGGCCGGCTCGCCGCTTCTCCGTCTTCCTCGCCATGGTCCTGGCCGTGGGCCTCGCAATGGCGCCGGGTCTCGCCTTCGCGCGCGCGGGCGGGATATCCTCGTTCGGCAGCCGCGGCATGCGCAGCTACTCGGCGCCGCCGATGACCAACACCTCGCCATACACTGCCGCGCCGCTCCAGCGCAGCCTGACGCCGCCGCCCAGCTACGCGCCCAGCCAGGGCAGCCGGGCGTTCGGCGGCGGCGGTTCGTTCGGACGCTCGTCGTTCACCTCTGGCCTGATGGGCGGATTGCTGGGTGCCGGCATCGGCGGCCTGCTGTTCGGCGGCGGCATGTTCCATGGCGGCATGGGTTTCGGCGGCTTCTTCGGGCTGCTGTTGCAGTTGTTCCTGCTGGTCATGCTGGGCCGGTTCCTGTGGCGGATGTTCACCACCCGTCAGGTCGCGGGACGCCAGCCGGCGATGGCCGGGGCGGCGCGGATGCCTGCTCCCGGCCCGTTCCAGCGTACGATCCAGGCCAACAACGGCGGCGGTCAGGTAGCGCGGCCGATCCAGATCAGCCAAGCCGACTTCCAGGCGTTCGGGCAGTTGCTGCAAAGCATCCAGGCGGCGTGGTCGGCGCATGACCTGAATGCCCTGCGCAACCTCGCCAGCCCGGAGATGACCAGCTATTTTTCCGAGCAACTCAGCGAGCAGACCAGCCGTGGCGTACGCAATATCGTCACCGACGTGCGCCTCGACCAGGGCGACCTGTCGGAGGCATGGGCCGAACCGGGCCGCGAATATGCCACCGTCGCCATGCGCTTCTCGATGGTGGACGTGACCCGCGACGCCGCTGGCCGCGTGGTCGACGGCCACCCCGGCGAGCGGATCAGCGCCACCGAGGTCTGGACTTTCCTGCGCGCACCTGGAGGGCGCTGGATCCTCTCGGCGATCCAGCAGGCACGATGATCTTCAGCCGACCACCACCGCGATCGGCTGCAATGCCTCGGTGATGCGCAGCGGCGCGCTCCCGGCGGGGTCGCCGTCCGCCTGCGCGGGGATATGGTTGGAGCGCACCGTCACCTCGCGGCCCCGCAACAGCCGCACCCCCGGCATGTGCGGCATCAGGTTGAGCGGCAGCGCGGCGCCGTACAGCAACGTCGACAGCGGGCCGGCGCAGTCGAACAGCGCCACGCTGAAGCCGTGCTTGGTCGGCGAGGCTCCCGGCGCAAGCATGTAGCCGCCGCCGTACAGGTGGCCCTTGCTGACGATCACGCCGCCGGCCTCATGCTCCTGGCCGTCGACGCAGAGCCGGATGCGGCTGAACTTGTAGCGGGCGATCTCGCGCAGGCCCTGCACCACATAGGCGCCACGGCCCATCAGGCGCTTCAGCGGCAACGGCAGCCGATGCACTACCTCGGCGTCGAAGCCGGCGCCGATCATCTGCACGAACAGGCGCGGTGGCGCGCTCTGGGCAGCCGCCGTGTCCGTGCCCAGCCCGCCATGCGCCAAGTCCCCATGCAACAAGCCGCTATGCAACAAGCCGGGCCACACCAGCCGGGTGCGCCCGAACGCCAGCGCCGCCGCCACCGCCGCCGGGGCGAACGGCAGCCCCAGCTCCCGCGCCAGCACGTTGGCGGTGCCGAGCGGGATCACGCCGAGCCGGCAGTCGGAGCCGGCCAGCCCGCTGGCCACTTCGGCGATGGTGCCATCGCCGCCGGCCGCCACCACCAGCCTGCGTCCGGACTGTGCGGCGCCCCGCGCCAGCATGGCCGCATGGCCGGCGTGGCGGGTCTCCGCGATCTCCAGCTTCACGCCGTTGGCTGCCATCACGTCGAGCACCCGCCACAGCAGTTGCGCGCGCCGCCGTCCAGCCGCAGGGTTGAACACGATGAACATGGCGCGCCCACGACTCGCATGGAGGGGATCGGCCACCATCGTACCGCGTGGGCATGGCCGACCTCGTGACGGTTGCGAGGCGATGGCATGATGATTGTGTGGCTAGTCGACCGCCTGACAGGTCATGCAAACTTCATGCGCGTGGCCCGATGCGTCGCGTATGTGCGACTTTGCGGGCACGAAACTGGATTTCATCGAGTCCCGCGCGGAGCCGAGGTCATATGAACGCCCTGACCCCTCACCAGCCTCAGCACCCGGAAGCGCAAGGCAGGGGGGTAACGCGGCGTGAGTTCGCCTACCGCTCGGTGTTCATCTCCGACACCCACCTTGGCACGCGCGGCTGCCGCAGCGACTTCCTGTGCGACTTCCTGGGGCAGATGAGCTGCGAGAACCTGTTCCTGGTCGGCGACATCATCGACGGCTGGCGCCTGCGCAAGTCCTGGTACTGGGATGCCGGCTGCGACGAGGCGTTCCGGCTGATCCTCAGTCACGCCAGCGCCGGCGCTGGCGTGGTCTATATCCCCGGCAACCACGACGAGATGTTTCGCGCGTGGGTGTCAATGGGGCTGGAGATCGGCGGCATCCGGCTGGTGCGCGAGGCGGTCCACACCACCGCCGACGGCCGCCGCCTGCTGGTGATCCACGGCGACGAGTTCGACAGCGTGGTGCGCTACGCCAAGTTCCTGGCCCTGCTGGGCGACTGGGCCTACAACGCGGCACTGACCGCCAACCGGGCCTTCAACTTCGTCCGCCGCAAGCTGGGCTACCCGTACTGGTCGCTGTCGGCGTGGCTGAAACGTCAGGTGAAGGGCGCGGTCAAGGCGATCGACCGTTTCGAGATGGCGCTGGCCGGCGAGGCGCGCCGCCGCGGCCTGGATGGGGTGGTGTGCGGCCACATCCACCATGCCGAGATGCGCGACGTGGACGGCATACTCTACCTCAACGACGGCGACTGGGTGGAGAGCTGCACCGCCCTGGTCGAGCATTTCGACGGCAGGCTGGAGCTGATCGACTGGGCCGAGCTGAACCGGCTGTCGTTCCACGCCGCCCGCAAACTCCCGGCGTCAGCCGTCGTTCCGGCCGGCTGAACACCTGGAGCTGCAACACCCGTCGGCGATGCTGCCCCACGACGCCATGCCCCACGATGCCACGGCGCGCAGCGCGGAACGCGCCCGGCTGCTGGCGGTAGGCCCGCTACCGGCGCGCATCCTGATCGTGTCCGATGCGTGGGAGCCGCAGGTCAACGGCGTGGTGCGCACGCTGGCGAGCTTGCAGGCCGAACTGCGGGCGATGGGCCATACCGTCATGGTGGTCGGACCCGACAGCTTCCGCACCGTGCCGCTGCCGACCTATCCCGACATCCGCGTGGCGATCCTGCCGCGCCGCCGCCTGACCCGCATCATCGAGGCGTTCTCGCCGGATGCGCTGCACCTCGCCACCGAAGGCTCGATTGGCTTGTCGGCGCGGATCTGGGCACGCCGGCGCGGCTGCGCGTTCACCACCGCGTTCCACACCCGCTTCCCGGAATACATCCAGGCCCGCACCGGCCTGCCGCCGGACCTGCTGTACTGGGCGCTGCGCCGGTTCCATAACTTCGGGCAGGGCATCATGGTGGCCACCCAGAGCCTGCGCGACGAGCTGGCGGCGCGCGGCTTCCACAACATCCGCGCCTGGTCGCGCGGCGTCGACCTCGCCTTGTTCGCCCCCGCCGACCGCGATCCGTTCGAGGGGCTGGCGCGTCCGGTGTTCGTGACCGTGGGCCGGGTGGCGGTGGAGAAGAACATCGCCGCCTTCCTGGATCTCGACCTGCCCGGCTCCCGCGTGGTGGTCGGCGACGGGCCGCAACTGGCGCAGTTGCGGCACGACTATCCGGACGCGGTGTTTACTGGCGCCCGCCATGGCCGCGAACTGGCCCGCGCCTATGCCGGGGCGGACGTGTTCGTGTTCCCCAGCCTTACCGACACGTTCGGGCTGGTGATCCTGGAGGCGCTGGCCTGCGGCACGCCCGTCGCGGCGTTCCCGGTCACGGGGCCGCGCGACGTGCTGGCGGGCGCGGATGGCGTGGTGGGCGCGGTCGATGCCGACCTGCGCGCCGCCTGCCTGCGCGCGCTGACGGCGGACCGGGCCGCGTGCCGCCGTCATGCCGAGCGGTTTACCTGGCGCGCCTGCGCGGAGACGTTCCTGGCCAACCTGGTCCCGCTCGGCGGCCACTGAGCGCTACCGGCGTCATCACGGAACCGTCAACTTCGATTGCGCCGTCCGCCGCGCAACCCTGGCCGCCGTGACCCTTTTGTCCGGAGCCGGGAGAGTCCCGTGCCGCACAGAAGGACATCGCCATGCCGCAATTCGACGCGACCATCAAGCACTTCAAAGATGGTGTGAAGGGCTTCACCGTCTCCGCCGCAGTAAAGAACATCGAGGGCTGGGAAGCGACGCTGGAGAAGATCGAGGGAGCGGGGGCCAAAGGCATCATCCGTGACCTCGAAAGCCTTAAGAAGCAGTTGCAGGCCAAGGAACTCGACGGTGAGGCGATCAAGAAGCTGGTTGCCAAGCTGGGCCGCGAGACGGTCGCCATCGCCGGCAAGACCGAAGGTGCCAATGCCGCCAAGATCAAGAGCCTTGGCGAGGCATTGACCTCCGCCTCGGAGACGGCTGCCTGAGAATGCGCTGACCGCCTTCGCGGAGCCGGGCGCTCCCGGCTCCGCTGGCCGGGCGCACCATGGTTTGCCCTGGCCGGAATCGCGTGCTACCGCGCGCGGATCATGCGTCCACCAAACCCTTCGTGCTGAAACGCCTGCTGCGGCACCGCCTGTTGCAGGGCGGAATGGCGGTCGTGCTCGGCGCCTATCTCGAGTTCGCGTTGCGCACGACCCGCTGGACCATCGACGGCGCCGATCATCTGGAACCCTATGCCACCGGCAGGCCAGCCGTGTTCGCGTTCTGGCACGAGCGGCTGCCGCTGATGCCGGCGATGTGGCTGCACGCCCGCCGGCTGGCCGGCCTACGCTTGCCGATGGCGCATGTGTTGGTCAGCCGCCACCGCGACGGCCGCTTCATCGGCACGGTGCTGCGCCGCTTCCGCGTCGGCGTGCTGCATGGCTCGACCAGCAACGGCCGCCCTGACCGGGGTGGGGCCGCCGGCCTGCGGCAGATGCTGGCGCGGCTTGGCGCCGGCGAGCTGATCGTGCTGACCCCGGACGGGCCGCGCGGCCCACGCCGGGTGGCGGCCCCCGGCGTGGCGCATCTCGCCGCCCTGGCCGGGGTGCCGGTGCTGCCCTGCGCCGCCCAGACCAACCGCCGTCATGTGCTGGCCCGCAGTTGGGACCGCATGGTGCTGCCGCTGCCGTGGGGACGCGGCGTCATCGTCTGCGGCGCGCCGATCGCCGTGGCGCGCGACCGGGTGGAGGAGGCGCTGGGATCGATCGCCGCCGCGCTCAGCGACGCCGCCGACCGCGCCGACGCGCTGTGCGCCTGAAGCAGGCAGGATGATCGCCTCCCTCTACGCCGGGGCCGCCACGCTGGCGTCGCCGCTGCTGCGGCTGATGCTGCGGCGCCGGCTGGCGCGGGGGCGGGAACTGGCGGGCCGCCTGCCGGAACGCTGGGGGCAGGACGCCACGCCGCGCCCGACCGGCCGGCTGGTGTGGCTGCACGCAGCCAGCGTCGGCGAGACCGCCTCGCTGCTGCCGGTGTTGGCCGAGCTGGTGCGCCTGGCGCCCGATATCGCGGTGGTGCTGACCACCGGCACGGTCACTTCCGCCGCGATGCTGACACGGCGGTTGCCGGAGTTGCGGCTCGACCACCGCGTGCTGCACCGCTTCATGCCGCTGGACGTGCCAGCCTGGGTGGCCCGGTTCCTCGATCACTGGCGACCGGACGCGGCGGGGTTCGTCGAGAGCGAGATCTGGCCGAACCTACTGGCCGCCTGCGCCAAGCGGCACATCCCGGCGGTGCTCATCAACGCGCGGCTATCGGCCCGCAGCGCCGCCCGCTGGCGGCGGGCAGGCGGTTTTGCCCGGCGGCAATTCGGCGCGTTCGCGAGGGTGCTGGCGCAGTCGGAGGGTGATGCGCGCCGGCTGGCGGCCCTGGGTGCCCGGAACGTCTCCGCGCCTGGCAACCTGAAATTCGCCGCGATGCCGTTGCCGTTCGACGGTCCCGAGTTGCAGCGGCTGCAACAGCGCCTGCACGGCCGCCCGGCGTGGCTCGCCGCCAGCACCCATTCTGGCGAGGATGCGCTGGTGTTCGCGGCCCATGCGGCGCTGGCACGGCGGTTCCCAGGCCTGCTGACCATCGTGGCGCCACGCCATGCCGAGCGCGGCGCCGACATCGCCGCCCTGGCCGGCGGGTGGGCCGGCGGGTGGCCGGTGACGCGGCGGGCGCTCGGCGGCGATCCGCCGGACTCGGCCGGTATCTGGGTGGCGGACACCATGGGCGAGTTGGGGTTGCTGTTCCGGCTGGCCCCGATCGTGCTGATCGGCGGCAGCCTGGTGGCGCATGGCGGGCAGAACCCGCTGGAGGCGGCGCGGCTCGGCTGTGCGGTCGCCATCGGCCCGCATTCGCAGAACTTCGCCGAGATCGTCGCCACCCTCCGCGCGGCTGGCGCGCTGGCCGAGGTGGCGGACGCGGCGGCGCTGGCGGACTGGGTGGCCGGCATGCTGGCCGACCCGCAGCGCCGGGCCGGCATGGGCGAGGCCGGGCGGTCCGCGTCCCGCCGCGACGCGGACCTGCCCCGGCAGGTGGCGATGGCGCTGATGGAGCAGGCCGCGCATGCGCCCGCCTGAGTTCTGGTCGCGCGACGCGAGGCTGGCGCGGTTGCTGTCGCCGCTTGCCGCCGTGGTCGCGGGCGTCACCGCGCGGCGGGTGGCGCGGCCGGGCTGGCATGCGCCGGCGCCGGTGATTTGCTGCGGCAACGCCGGCGCCGGCGGCGCCGGCAAGACGCCGCTGGCGCTCGATCTCGCCGCGCGGTTGCAGGCGCGCGGGATGCGGGTGGCGTTCCTGACCCGTGGTTATCGCGGACGCGGCGGCGACGTGATCGCAGTCGATCCCAGCATTCACGACGCCAACCTGGTCGGCGACGAGGCGATGCTGCTGGCCGCGCTGGCGCCGACATTCGTCTGTGCGGACCGCGTTGCCGGCGCGCGTGCGGCCTGCGCCGCGGGTGCCCGCATCCTGGTGATGGATGACGGCCTGCAAAATCCCGGCTTGCGCCAGGACCTCGCGTTCCTGGTCGTGGACGGCGGCGCGGGCTTCGGCAACGGGCGCGTCATGCCGGCTGGCCCGTTGCGCGAGCCGGCCGCCGCCGCCGCCGCGCGCTGCGCCGCCGCCGTGCTGATCGGCGACGATGCCCTGGATGCCGCCGGCCAGCTTCCCGCCGGTTTGCCCATCCTGCGCGCGCGCCTGCTGCCGAGCCGCAGCCTTGCCGGCCAGCGCGTGTTCGCCTTCGCCGGCATCGGGCGGCCGGAGAAGTTCTTCGCCACCCTGCGCGACGCCGGGGCCACGTTGGCCGGCACGCGCGCGTTTGCCGACCACCATCGCTTCACCGAAGCCGAATGCGCCGTGCTGCTGCGTGACGCCGCCGCTGGCGGTGCGGCGCCGATCACCACCGCCAAGGACGCGGTGCGCCTGCCGGCCAGCATCCGGGCGCGGGTCGAGACGCTGGAGGTGGGCCTGGCATGGGATGACGCGGCGGCAATCGAGCGCCTGCTGGACCGGGTGGCATGACGCGCCGGCCCATCTTCTGGTGGTTGCAGGCGGCGGGCCTGCGCGCGGCGCTCGGGCTGTTGCGGGCGTTGGGGCCAGTGGGCGCGTCCAACCTCGGCGGCGCCGTGGCCCGCGCCATCGGGCCGTTGCTGCCGGTGTCGCGGGTGGCCGACCGCAACCTCCGTCTGGCGCTGCCCGAACTGGACGCGGCGGCACGGCGGGTGCTGGTGCGGGGCGTCTGGGACAATTTGGGCCGCACCGTGGCGGAGTTGCCGCATGTGAGCGGGCTGGCCGAGTCGGAGTCCGGCCCCGGCTGGGTGCTGGAGGGACGCGAACAGGTGGATGCGCTGTTGCGGCGGCGGGGCGGCGCCATCGTGGTGACGGCGCATACCGGCAACTGGGAGGTGATCCCGCGCGTGGCGGCGCAGGCGGGCGTGCGGTTCGGCTTGGTCTATCGCGCGGCTGGCAACCCGGTGGTGGACCGGCTGGTCAACCGGCTGCGGCGGAACGCGGCCGGGTGGGAGTTGCCGATGTTCGCCAAGGGTGCGGCCGGGGCGCGTGGCATGCTGGCGCACCTGCGCGCCGGCGGCATGTTGGGGATGCTGGTCGACCAGAAGATGAATGACGGCATCGAGGCGCACTTTTTCGGCCACCCCGCCATGACCGCATCCGCCGCCGCGGCGTTGTCGCTGCGGTTTGGCTGCCCGGTGATGACGGCGTTCGTGGAGCGGCTCGGCCCGGCCCGGTTCCGTGTGGTATGCGGGCCGCCGCTGGACATTGCCGCGACCGGCAACCGGAGCGCCGATGTTCTGGCGTTGACCCAGGCTATCAACGATCGTGTCGAGGCGTGGGTGCGGGCGCGGCCCACGCAATGGCTGTGGCTGCACCGGCGCTGGCCCAAGGAATCGACGGCATGACTGACCATACGACTGGCGACCCGACCAAGACGGCCCTGTTCGACCTCGACGGCACGCTGATCGACAGCGCGCCCGGCATCTTCGCCAGCGTCGACGCGATGCTTCGCAGCCTTGGCCACACGCCGGACCCGGCTGCCGACCTCACCTGGATGGTCGGGCCGCCGCTGGACGAGGCCATCGCGCAGTTGCTGGCGCCCTATCACGACACCCGCACCACCGAGGCGATGGTGTTGTACCGAACCCATTATGGCGCCGAGGGCATGTTGCGGAGCACCCTGTACCCGGGTGCGCTCGACATGCTCGACGCCTTCGCCGCCGCCGGCTGGGCGTTGTTCGTGGTCACGTCCAAACGCGAGGTGTTCGCCCGCGCCATCCTGGAGCGGCTGGGCGTGGACCAGCGTTTCCGCGCCATCCACGGCAGCATCCAGGGCGGCGCCTACGACTCGAAGCCGGTGCTGCTGCGCTCGGTTCTGGAGCAGTATGCCATCGACCGCGCGGCGGCGGTGATGATCGGCGACCGCATCCACGACTACGTGGCCGCGCGTGAGAACCAGGTCGCCAGCGTCGCCGTCACCTGGGGTTACGGCACGCCCACGGAGTTCGCCCACGCCGACGCGGTGGTGGGCGAGGCAGCCGAGGTGCTGCCCGCCGCCACCGCGCTGCTACAGCAGTAGCCGCTGGCGCTGTTCGGCGGCGGCGCGCGTGGCGAGCCGGCCATCGGCGAACTCGATCTCCAACGCGGCGCCCGGCTTCACCGAGGCGGCCTGCGTGACCGGGTGGCCGGCGCCGTCGCGCACCACCGCATAGCCGCGCGCCAGCACGCCATGATGCGACACCGACTCCAGGCGCTGACCCAGCGACTCCACCCGCAACCGCGCCTCGCGCAGCCGGTTCGCCACCAGCGCGTCGCGGAAGCGGGGCAGCACCCGCGCCGCCTCGCCGCCGCGCCGCGCGAGGCTGTGCCGCAGCGCCGACCGCAAAGTGCTCTCCGCCAGCGCCAGCGCCTGCCGCCGCTGCCCAAGCGCGCGCGGCAGCGCCAGCGGCAGCCGCGCCGCGAGGCCGTCGAGCTGCCCACGCGCCTGGGCCAACGCCGCGCGCGGGTCGCCGAGCCGCCGCTCCGCCACACCCAGCGCGTGGCGGCGGGTGCGCAGCAGGTGCGGCAGCGCCAAAAGCAGCCGGTGTCCGCGATCGTCGAGGCTCCTTCGCGCCGCGTCGACCAGCCCCGGCAGGTCCGGCAACTGGCGCAGCGCCGCCGCCAGCGCGTGCCGGCGCACCCGCAGCAGATGCGGCCACGCCAGCCCGAGCCGGTGGCCGCGATCGTCGAGTGTCTGCCGCGCGCCGCCGACCAGCGCTGGAAGGTCGGGCAGGGCGCGTACCGCCCGTTCGGTGCGGTTGCGCGCCTGGTCGAGCGTGCGCCCGGCGGCGGTCGCCAGATGCGCCGCCGCCTGTGCCAGTTGCGTGGCCAACTGCGTGCGCGACGGCACCGCCAGTTCGGCGGCGGCGGTCGGCGTCGGCGCGCGGCGGTCGCTGGCGAAGTCGATCAGCGTGGTGTCGGTCTCATGTCCCACGGCGGAAATCAGCGGGATCACCGACGCGGCGGCGGCGCGCACCACCGCCTCGTCGTTGAACGCCATCAGGTCTTCCAGGCTGCCGCCGCCGCGCGCCACGATCAGCAGGTCGGGGCGCGGCACCACCAGCGCGAAGCCGGCGATGGCGGCGGCGATGCGCGCGGCGGCGGCCTCGCCCTGCACCGGGACGGGCCACAGCATGACGTGGCGCGGGAAGCGGCGCGCGATGGTGGTCAGGATGTCCTGGATCACCGCGCCGCGCTCGCTGGTGATGACGCCGATGATGGTCGGCAGATGCGGCAGCGGGCGCTTGCGGGCGGCGTCGAACAGGCCCTCGGCGGTGAGGCGGACCCGCAACGCCTCGATCCGCGCCAGCAGCGCGCCGATGCCGGCGTATTCCAGCCGCTCGATGATGAGCTGGTAGCTCGACCGCTCGCCGTACGCGGTGATGCGCCCGGTGGCGACCACCTCGACGCCGTTCTCCGGCTTCAGCCCGAGCCGCGACACCGAGCCTTTCCAGATGATCGCCGCCAGCTTGCCGCCCTCGTCCTTCAGCGACAGGTAGATGTGGCCGGACGGGTAGGCCTTCACCTCGGTCAGCTCGCCACGGATGCGCACGCGGCCGAACGCGCCCTCCAGCGTGCGCTTCACCGCGCTGGAGATTTCGGACACACTGTATTCGGGGATGTTGCTGACGGCGGCGGTAGGTTCGGACATGCCGCCACCCTATGCTAAAGGCGGGCGGCGAACAAAGCCGGGAGCGTGACATGCGGGTATTGGTGGTGGGCGGCGGCGGCCGCGAACACGCCCTGTGCTGGGCCATCGCCGCCAGCCCGTTGCTGACCAAGCTGTACTGCGCGCCGGGCAATCCGGGCACGGCGGAGGTGGCGGAGAACGTCCCGCTGGCCGCGTCCGACGTGGCCGGGCTGGTGGGCTGGGCCGCCGGCCAGCGGATCGACCTGGTGGTGGTGGGGCCGGAGGCGCCGCTGGTGCTGGGTATCGCCGACGCGCTGGGGGAAGCCGGCATCGCCTGCTGCGGCCCCTCGGCGGCGGCGGCGCGGCTGGAGGGCAGCAAGAGCTTCTGCAAGGAGGTGTGCGACGCCGCCGGCATCCCGACCGCGCTGTGGGAGCGGTTCGACGACGCCCATGCGGCATTGGCGTTCGTGCGCCGTCGCGGCGTGCCGATCGTCATCAAGGCGGACGGGCTGGCCGGCGGCAAGGGCGTGGTGGTGGCGACCTCGCTGGCGCAGGCGGAGCAGGCGATCGGCGACTTCATGCGTGACCGCACGCTGGGCGAGGCCGGGCGCACGCTGGTGATCGAGGAGTTCATGCTGGGCGAGGAAGTGAGCCTGTTCGCACTGTGCGACGGCCGCTCCGCCATCAGCCTGGGGGCGGCACAGGACCATAAGCGCGCCGGCGAGGGCGACACCGGCCCCAACACCGGCGGCATGGGCGCCTACTCGCCGCCACCGGCGCTGACGGCGGAGATGGAGCACACGGCGATGGAGCGCATCGTCCGCCCGGCGCTGGCCGAGATGGCGCGGCAGGGCACGCCGTTTCGCGGCATCCTGTTCGCGGGGCTGATGCTGACGCCCGACGGCCCGAAGCTGATCGAGTTCAACGTGCGGCTGGGCGACCCGGAGACGCAGTGCATCCTGCCGCGCCTGCAATCGGACCTGCTGCCAGCGTTGCTGGCCAGCACCGATGCGACGCTGGATGCCTACAGCCCGCGCTGGCGCGACATCGCCGCAATTGCCGTGGTGATGACGCTGGCCGGCTACCCGGCGCATTCCGCGACGGGTGCGCCGATCGCCGGCATTGCGGAGGCGGCGGCGATGCCGGGCGTGCAGGTGTTCCAGGCCGGCACTACATTGCGCGACGACGCGGTGGTGACAGCGGGCGGGCGGGTGTTGAGCGTGGTTGGGAGCGCCGGAGACCTGGCCGAAGCGCGGGACGCTGCATACCGGGCGGTGGATGCGATCCACTGGACAGGGGCGTTCTGCCGCCGCGACATCGGCTGGCGTGCGTTGCCACCACTGTCTTAAACATCCTCAGTTGTAGACAGTCGTACCCTCGACCGGCCGGACGTGACGCCCGGCTGGTCTCAGGCTGGTGCGGACACCGGGTTAGACTTCGACCTGCTGGCGCTGGACGATCTCGCCGCGGGCGATGCGACCGATATCGCCCCGCACGAGGCCCATATCGGCCAGGTTGCGATCGGTCAGGCGGCTCATCTCGTAACGCAGGCGCAGGCTGCGGCGCAGGCTGCCGAACACGGTGAGTGGGGCGGCGATGCGGGCCAGGAAGGACGGGCCGGTCTCGGCGCCGTCGGTCCAGGTGTTCATCATGGTGTTGGTCGTCATGGCTGTGATCCTTTCGACGGATTGGTTAGCGGGCGAACTGTTCGCCACGGGCGATGCGATGAAAGTCGGCGCGGTCGATGCCGAGGTCGGCGAGGTCGCGGTCGTTCATCGACTCCAGCTCACGCATGATCTGGCGGCGCTCGGCGCTGGCGGCGAGCCGCTCGGACAGGCCGAGATACTCGGCGATGCGCGCAAAGATCGAAGTGCCGGTACTGGTGTAGCCGGAGGTGAAAGTCGGGGTCAGTTGCATGGGAGCCTCCTATCCAGGCGGATCGGAACCCGCTGGTGAGACCGATATATGCTATGGTATGCGAGAGAATACAAATGTATTTTGTGCGATGCAGCATGACGCGCGCAAATCGCAATGTTTGGGGCGTTGGCTACCCTCGCAGCGTTAGAAAAAAGCGCTGTAGCAGGTCGGCGCATTCCAGTTCATGCACACCGCCGATCACCTCCGGGCGGTGGTTGCAGGACGATGCCTGGAAGATGCGCGGTCCGTGCTCGACTCCGCCCGACTTAGGGTCGTAGGCACCAAAGATCAGGCGGCGCACGCGGAACAGGCTGACCGCCGCCGCGCACATCGGGCACGGCTCCAGCGTCACCACGAGGTCGCATTCGGCCAGCCGGCGTGTGCCCAGGCGGGCGGCGGCGGCGCGCAACGCCAGCATCTCGGCATGGGCGCTGGGGTCGTGACGGGCCTCCACCTCGTTGCCGGCGCAGCCCACCATGCGCCCGTCCGCGTCGAGCACCACCGCGCCGACCGGCACCTCGCCGCGTGCCGCCGCCAGCCGCGCCTGCTCCAAGGCCCGATCCATCGCTTCCATGCACGCTTCTTGCCCTGATGCGGCTGCTGGGACTAGCAACGCGCATGGACACACTTCCGCTGATCGGCCTCACCCTGGACGCGGAGCCGCCCGCGCCCGGTAGCGCCGGCTACTCCCGCTATCCCTGGTATGCGCTGCGCGCCAACTACATGGACGCGATCCTGGGCGCGGGCGGGCTGCCGGTGGGACTGCCACACCACCCGACGCTGGCGCACGCCTACCTCGACCGGCTCGCCGCCATCGTCGTCACCGGCGGCGCGTTCGATGTCGATCCGGCGCTGTACGGCGATGCGGACTGGCATTCGAGCGTCAGCCTGAAGGCCGGCCGCACCGCCGCCGAACTGGCGCTGATCGAGGGCGCGCTGGCCCGCGACCTGCCGATCCTGGGCATCTGCGGCGGCGAGCAACTGCTGGCGGTGG
>JAYTQW010000405.1:0-13548 GCA_043746535.1 Rhodospirillales bacterium | reverse complement strand
GGATTGGTGCAGAACTGGCCGGCGCCCATGATGAGCGAGGCGACGAACCCCTTGCCGATCGCGGCCGGCCGGGCGGCGAGGGCGCCCGGCAGCAGGATGGCCGGGTTGATGCTGCTCATTTCCGCGAACACCGGGATCGGCTCGGGGCGTTGCTGGGCAATGCGGACCAGCGCCAGCCCGCCGGCGCGCGAGCCGGTGAAGCCGACCGACTTGATGCGCGCGTCCGCCACCAGCGCGCCGCCGAGCCAGTTGCCGGTGCCTTGCAGCAACGAGAACACGCCATCCGGCATGTCGCACGCGACCGCCGCCGCCTGGATCGCACGCCCGACCAACTCGGACGTGCCAGGATGCGCCGGGTGCGCCTTCACGACCACCGGGCAGCCGGCGGCGAGTGCGGAGGCGGTGTCGCCGCCGGCCACCGAGAACGCCAGCGGGAAGTTGCTGGCGCCGAACACCGCGACCGGCCCGACCGCGATGTGGCGCTGGCGGATGTCGGCGCGGGCCAAAGGCTTGCGCTCTGGCTGGGCCGGGTCGATGCGCGCCTCGATCCAGTGCCCGGCGCGCACCACGGCGGCGAACAGCCGCAACTGCCCGACCGTGCGGCCACGCTCGCCCTCGATGCGGCCGCGCGGCAGCCCGGTCTCGGCGCAGGCGCGGACGATCAGCGCGTCGCCAAGGGCGAGTATCTGCTCCGCGATGGCCTCCAGAAAGCCCGCGCGGGCGTCGAGCGAGGTCTCGCGGTAGCGGTCGAACGCCGCCTCGGCCAGGGCGCAGGCACGCTCCAGTTCCGCGGCGCCGGCACTGGAGAAGGCGGGTTCGAGCGCGGCGCCGGTGGCCGGATCGGTGACGCGGAACCCGGTCTCACCGCCGGGCACGGCATCTGCGCCGATCAGCAACTCGCCGGTGATGTTCATGTCCATGGCTCCTATCGGCCCCAACGCAGGACCATCGGGTCGAGCGGGCGGGCGGTGTCAAGCAGGCCGGCGCGCACCTCCGGCGGCAACGGCGCCAGCGGGTGACGCGGGGCGTCGCAGGCGATGACGCCACCCTCCAGCATCAGCGCCTTGCACGCCAGCAGGCCGCATTGGCGGTTCTCATAGTTGATGAGCGGCAGCCAGCGCGCGTAGCCCGCGCGCGCCGCCTCGCGCCGGCCGGCGGCGTAGTCGCGCAGGATCGGGCCGATGCCATCGGGGAAGCCGCCGCCGGTCATGCTGCCGGTGGCGCCGGCCTCCAGGTCGGGGAACAGCGTGATCGCCTCCTCTCCGTCCCATGGCCCCTCGATCGCGGCCCCACCGAGGCGGATCAACTCGCGCAGCTTCGTCGCCGCGCCGGCGGTCTCGATCTTGAAATAGGCGACATGCTCGATCTCGGTCGCCAGCCGCGCCAGGAACGCCGCCGACAGCGGGGTGCCCGACACCGGCGCGTCCTGGATCATGACCGGGATGTCGATGGCGTCCGACAGCGTTTGCAGGAACGCCTGGATACCCGTCTCGCCGACGCGGATGGTGGCGCCGTGGTAGGGCGGCATCACCATCACCATGGACGCGCCCTGGTCCTGCGCCCGGCGGCTGCGTTCCGCGCACACCCGAGAACTGAAATGGGTCGTGGTGGCGATCACCGGCACCCGCCCGGCGATGTGGGCCAGCATGGCGGCGGTCAGTTCCTCACGCTCGGCGTCGGACAGCACGAACTGCTCGGAGAAGTTGGCCAGCAGGCACAGCCCGTCGGAGCCTGCGTCGATCATGAAGTCGAGCGCCCGGCGCTGGCCGTCGAGGTCGAGCGCGCCGTCGGCATGGAAGATCGTGGGCACGACGGGGAAAACGCCGGCATAGCGTGGGCTGGTGGTCACGGCCGTTCTCCAGGTGATGCTGGCGGTAAATCGCCTGAACGCCAGTTGCAGGCAAGTGCCCCTTGAACTCTACCCACCGTACCTCACTTAACCATCCGTGTGGATGGTGAGGAGATGGTAAATTGAGTGTTAGTGGCGTTCGGGAGCTACGCCAGCGGTTGCCCGACAGCGAGAAGATCACCATCAACCTCGGCTTCGTCGACCTCGGCCAGATCGACCTGATGGTGCGGGACGGGTTCTACGCCAACCGCACCGACTTCATCCGCACCGCCATCCGCAACCAGTTGGAGCGGCACGCCGAGGTGCTGCGGCGCTCGGTCACGCACCGCACGCTCGACCTGGGGCTGCGCCACTACGACCGCGCCACGCTGGAGCGCGCGCGCGATGCCGGCGCACCCCTGCACATCAATGTGCTCGGCCTCGCCAGCATCGCCCGCGACGTGTCGCCGGAACTGGCCCGCGCCGCCATCGCCTCCATCACCGTGCTCGGCGCGTTGCAGGCCAGCGCGGAGGTTCGCGCGGCACTGGCCGACCGGACCGGCTGATGCGGCGATTCCGCCTGCCGAAGCCGCCCAGGCTGTTCTCCGTTCGAGGAACCCGAAAGATGCACCGCGCATTGACCGAAACCATGGCCAAGACCATGACCAAGACTATGAGCGAGGCCATGCGGCTGACGCGGACCGGGCTGCTCGACCAGGCCACGGCGGCGATCCAGCAGGCGCTGCACGGTGCCCCGGCCCCGGCCAGTCACCCGAAGCCAGCGGTCAGGCGGAAGCTCGCCGCCCCGTTATGCGAGACGACGCCGCAGCATCGCGGCAGCCACGGGGCGCCGGCCATGCCGAAGGGCGCCCGCTACGAGCACGCCCGTTTCACCGGCCCGGCCGGCAGCCGCGACTACCGCGTCTATGTGCCAAGCGGCTACGCGGGCCAGCCGGTGCCGCTCGTGGTCATGCTGCACGGCTGCCAGCAGGACGCCGACGATTTCGCGCGCGGCACGCGGATGAACGAGGCGGCGGAGGCGGCCGGCTGCATCGTCGCCTACCCCGAGCAATCCTCGGCCGCCAACATGTCGCGTTGCTGGAACTGGTTCAGCGCCGCCGACCAGCGCGCCGGGCGCGGCGAGCCGTCGCTGATCGCGGGGATCACCGCGCAGGTCATGCGCGACCTCCGCATCGATCCGTCCCGCATCTACGTGGCCGGCCTGTCCGCCGGCGGGGCCGAGGCGGCGATCATGGGGGCGACCTACCCCGAGCTGTACGCCGCCATCGGCGTGCATTCCGGACTGCCGTTCGGCGCCGCGTCGGACATGCCCTCCGCGTTCAGCGCCATGCGCACCGGGCGCGGCGGCACGACACCCACGCCGGGCATCCCGACCATCGTGTTCCATGGCGACCGCGACACCACGGTGCATCCCAGCAACGCCGACCAGGTGATCGCGCAGGCCAGCCACGACCCGGGCCGCGACCCAGGCCGCGAGCGCCACGAGGACGGCGGCGTGCCCGGTGGCCACAGCTACCGCCGCACGCTGCACATGCAGGGCGGGACGATCCACTCCGAGCAATGGACCATCCACGGCGCCGGCCACACCTGGTCCGGCGGCAGCACAGCCGGCTCCTACACCGACCCGCGCGGCCCCGACGCCTCACGCGAGATGCTGCGCTTCTTCCTGGCGCATCGCTTGTAGCAAGCGCAGGGGTTCGCCCCGCACCCCACCAGGACGCGGCGCGTCCTGGACCTGCATCGGTTCAAGGGTTTTAAGGGCGACCGCCCTTAATGGGGTCGAGGGGCCAAGCCCCTCGCCTTGCCTATCCTACGCCGCCAGCATCCCATGCGGATCGAGCACGAACTTCTGCGCGGCGCCCTTGTCGAACGTGCGGTAGCCCTCCGCCGCGTCGTCCAGCGGGATCACCGTGGCGTTGACGATGTTGGCGATCGGCAGCCGTCCGTGCAGGATCGCCTGCATGAGCTGGCGGTTGTAGCGCAGGGTCGGGGTCTGGCCGGTGTGGAACGAGTGGCTCTTGGCCCAGCCGAGGCCGAAGCGCAGCACCAGGTTGCCGCTCTTGCTGGCGGCATCCGCCGAGCCGGGGTCCTCGGTCACGTACAGGCCGGGAATGCCGATCGAGCCGGCCGGGCGGGTGATGGTCATGGCCTGGTTCAGCACCACGGCGGGTTGCTCCTTGCCGCCATGGCCGACCGCCTCGAAGCCGACCGCGTCGATGAAGCTGTCCACCTCCGGCACGCCGATCACCGCGGCCACCATCTCGCCGAGCCGGTCGTGGCGGGTCAGGTCGATCGGCTCGAACCCCATCTTCTTGGCGTGCGCCAGCCGGTCCTGGTTCATGTCGCCGACCATGACCACGGCCGCGCCCAGGATCTGCGCCGAGGCCGCCGCCGCCATGCCGACCGGGCCGGCGCCGGCCACGTACACGGTGGAGCCGACGCCGACGCCGGCCCGAACGGCAGCGTGGAAGCCGGTCGGCAGGATGTCGGACAGCATGGTAAGGTCACGGATATGCGCCAGCGCCTGGTCGCGGTCGGGGAAGCGCAGCAGGTTGAAGTCGGCATACGGCACCATGACGTATTTCGCCTGCCCGCCGATCCAGCCGCCCATGTCGACATAGCCGTAGGCGCCGCCGGCGCGGCCCTCGTTGACGGTCAGGCAGACGCCGGTGTTCTGCTCGCGGCAGGTGCGGCAGCGGCCGCAGGCGACGTTGAACGGCACCGAGACGATGTCGCCCTTCTTCACCATCTCCACGTCGGCGCCCAGTTCCAGCACCTCGCCGGTGATCTCGTGGCCCAGCACCATGCCGGAAGGGGCGGTGGTGCGGCCGCGCACCATGTGCTGGTCGGAGCCGCAGATGTTGGTGGAGACGACTTTCAGGATGACGGCGTGGCTGATGGCACGCCCGTCGGGCGCGGTCATGGTCGCGTCGGCGATGTCCTGGACCTCGACGTGATCCTTGCCGAGATAGACGACGCCACGATTGCCGCTCATGTTTGCCTCCGTTGGTGGGGAGCCTTCTGGCGGGCTCCGACGTGTCATCCTGCCCGTCGCGCCGCCGTGGCGCAACCGGCGGCCCTTTTCGAGGAGTGCGGCCATGGCCGAGCGAACCCCCTGGCGCGGCGTGTTCCCCGCCGTCACCACCCAGTTCCGCGCCGATCTGTCGGTCGACCTGGACGCCACCATGCGCATGGCGCGCGCGGTGATCGCGGACGGGGTGGACGGCATCATCGCCTGTGGCTCGGTCGGCGAGAACAGCGCGCTGACGCCGTTCGAGAAGCGCGAGGTGGCGGCGGCGATCCGTGACGCCGCCGGCCCGGTGCCGGTGCTGGCCGGGCTGGCGGAGATCACCACCGCCGCCGCCGTCGAGTTCGCGCGGGACCTGCACCGGGCCGGCAGCGACGGGCTGATGGTGATGCCGCCGATGATCTACAACGCCGATCCGCGCGAGTTGCTGGCCTGGTTCGGCGCCATCGCGCGCGCCAGCGACCTGCCGATCATGCTGTACAACAACCCGCCGGCGTACCGGAACGACCTCGCCCCGGCGCTGGTGGCGCGGATGACGGAACTGGACACCATCGTCGCCATCAAGGAGTCGTCCGGCGACACGCGCCGCTTCGTTGACCTTGCCAACGCCGTCGGCGACCGCTTCGCCCTGTTCTGCGGCCTCGACGACGTGGTGCTGGAGTCGGTGGCGCTGGGCGCGGTCGGCTGGGTGTCCGGCCTGTCCAACGTGTTCCCGCGCGAGTGCGCGCGCCTGTTCGCGCTGGCCGCCGAGGGCCGCTTCGCGGAGGCATTGCCGCTCTACCGCTGGATCATGCCGCTGCTGCACCTGGATGCGCGGCCTGACCTCGTGCAGTGCATCAAGCTGTGCGAGCAGATCGCCGGGCGCGGCACCGCCCTCACCCGCCCGCCGCGACTGGTGCTGGAGGACGCCGGGCGGGCGGAGATCGAGGCGCTGATGCGCGAGGCGATGGCGCACAGACCGGCGCTCGACTAGGGCCGGGTGAATTCAAAGCCAAGGACTGTTGCGTGGGATAATAGCATTACGCTATACCATGCTCTGTGAAGACTGTGATTTACGGCCGCGATGCCCTGAAGGACCTGCGAAGGCACGGCAACATGGCCGAGCGCATCCGCACCGCGATACGGGCCTATGCGGCAGACCCGAAGGCGCACGCGAACAATGTGACGCCGATGGTCGGGTCGGAGGCCAAGCGGATGCGGGTCGGTGACTTTCGCGCCGTCTTCGTCGAGGCGGCGACGACGATCACGGTTGTCAAGATCGCGCCGCGCGGCAACGTCTATGACTGAGGAGGGCGGCATGAGCATCCAGACCATCACCCAGGACGGCATCGAGCGTATCCTCATGGATCGTGACGACTACGAGGCGCTGGTGGATGCGCGCGACGCGGCGGTGGCCATGCGCGACATCGCCCATGGCGCGCCCACGCTGCGCGATGACGAGGTCGACGCCTATCTGGCCGCGCCCACGCCGCTCGCCTTCTGGCGCAAGCGCGCGGGCAAGACCCAGGCAGGACTGGCAGCCGAAGCCGACATCACGCAGCCGTTCCTGGCGCAGATCGAGACCGGCAAGCGCGACGGCACGGTGGCTGTGCTGGCGCGGCTGGCCAAGGCGCTCGGTTTGCGCGTCGATGACCTGATCGCGTCATGACGGCCGCGCCCTGAACATGGCGATCTTCGGCGGCGTGCCGCCCGGCAACCACACCTTCGCCTGCCTCGACGGCCACACCTGCGGCAACCCGGTGCGGCTGGTCTATGGCGGGGCGCCGCTGCTCGACGGCGCCAGCATGTCGGCGCGGCGGCTGGACTTCATGGCGCGGCACGACTGGGTGCGGCGGGCACTGATGTTCGAGCCGCGCGGGCACGATGTCATGTCCGGCTCGATGCTGTACCCCCCGACGCGGCCCGACTGCGACATCGGCGTGCTGTTCATCGAGGTGTCCGGCTGCCTGCCGATGTGCGGCCACGGCACCATCGGCACGGTGACGATGATGCTGGAACATGGGCTGGTGACGCCGCGCCAGGACGGGCTGGTGCGACTGGACACGCCCGCCGGACTGGTCGAGGCCACGTTCGAGCGCCAGGGCCAGCACATCGACAGCGTGCGCATCCGCAACGTCGCCTCCTACCTGGCCGCCGAGGCGATCCACGTCGATCTGCCGGGGCTGGGCGAGCTGGTGGTGGACGTGGCCTATGGCGGCAACTTCTACGCCATCGTCGAGCCGCAGCGGAACTATGCCGGCATCGATGCCATCGGCGTCGGCGGCATCCAGCGCCTGTCGCCGCCGCTGCGCGACGCCGTGCGCGCGAAGATCCAGCCGGTGCATCCGCTCGACCCCAGCATCGCCGGGGTCAGCCACGTCATGTGGACCGACGCGCCGCGCGACCCCGCCGCACACGGGCGCAACGCGGTGTTCTATGGCGACCACGCCATCGACCGCTCGCCATGCGGCACCGGCACCTCGGCGCGCATGGCGCAACTGGCGGCGCGGGGCACGCTGCGGGTCGGCGACGATTTCATCCATGAGAGCATCATCGGCACGCTGTTCGCGGGCCGGGTGGAGGCGGCGGCCGACATTGCCGGGCAGGCGGCGATCATCCCCTCGATCGGCGGCTGGGCGCGGCTGCATGGGATCAACACCATCTTCGTCCACGAACGCGACCCGTTGCGCGGCGGCTTCTCGCTGGCGTGACGGTCCTTATCGGAACGGCGGCTCGTCGAAGCTGCGCAGCTTGCGCGAGTGCAGGGTGCCCCGCTCGCCGCGCAGGATGTCGAGCGCCGCCAGCCCGATCCTGAGGTGCTCGCCGACCGCGCGGGCGTAGAAGGCGTTGGCGGCGCCCGGCAGCTTGATCTCGCCATGCAGCGGCTTGTCGGACACGCACAGCAGCGTGCCGTACGGCACCCGCAGCCGGTAGCCCTGGGCGGCGACGGTGCCGCTCTCCATGTCCACCGCGATGGCGCGCGACAGGTTGATGCGGCGACGCTCCTTGCTCCAGCGCAGCTCCCAGTTGCGGTCGTCGTAGGTGACCACGGTGCCGGTGCGCAGCCGTCGCTTCAACGCCTCGCCATGCTCGCCGGTGACGCGCTCGGCGGCCTCCTGCAACGCCACCTGCACCTCGGCCAGCGCGGGTATCGGCACCTCCGGCGGCACCAGGTCGTCCAGGATGCGGTCGCGGCGCAGGTAGCCATGCGCCAGCACGTAGTCGCCGATGGTCTGGCTCTGGCGCAGGCCGCCGCAATGGCCGACCATCAGCCAGCAATGCGGGCGCAGCACGGCGAGATGGTCGGTGATGTTCTTGGCGTTGCTCGGCCCCACGCCGATGTTGACGATGCTGACCCCGCCGGCATCGTCGTCGCGGCACAGATGGTAGGCCGGCATCTGGAAGCGGTGCCACGGCGCCAGCGCCACCATGCGCGCGGCGTCGCTCGCATCGTCGCCGCGCCGGACCACGCCGCCGCCCGGCAGCGCCAGGCGGGTGTACGGGCTGTGCGGGTCGGCCAGCTCCGCCAGCGACCAGGCGACGAACTGCTCGACATAGCGCTGGTAGTTGGTGAGCAGGATCCACGGCTGCACCGCGCGCCAGTCCGTGCCGGTGTAATGCACCAGCCGGCGCAGCGAGTAGTCGACGCGCACGGCATCGAACAGCGCCAGCGGCAACGGCTCGCCGGGCAGGAAGGTCCACAGCCCGTCGGCCACCTCGTCGCCCACGGCGGAAAGGATCGGCGTCGGGAAATGCCGCGCCAGCTCGCCGGCCGAGACCTCGCCCTGCATCAGCTCGTCGCCGCCATCCAGCACGTAGGGGAACGGCATCTCCTGGCCGCTCTCCGCGACCGCGATGGTCGCGCCGTACTCCTCCACCAGCGGGCATAGCTGGTCGAGCAGGTAGCGGCGGAACGCGGCCGGCTGGGTGATGGTGGTGGCGTAGGTTCCGGCCACCTGGAACTTCGCCCAGGCGCGGCGGGTGAACGGGATGGGGCCATCCGGCGCCCAGGTCAGGCGCAGCTCCGGGTAGCGGAACCGGGCGCGCATGGCGGCGTCCGGGGGCGTGGCGTCGGCCACGTAGCGCGCCAGGGCACTACGCTGCACCCGCACCGCCTCGGCGTGCAGGACTTCCAGGCGATCGACCGCCTGATCCGGGGTCAGTGTCTCGGCGGCGTGTGGGTCGGTCGGCACCGGGCGCTCCGTCGATTGGGAGCGCCCGGTCTAGCCGGTGTTGCCGCCGACGCGAAGCGGTCAGCTACGCCGTGCGATCGCGGCGCGGAAGCTGTCGTCGGCCAGCTTCTTCTGCTCGTCCGACAACGAGGCGTACAGCTTGCTGAACGAGGCCGACAGCGTTTGCAGTTGCTGCGCGTGCTGCTGCGCCATCTGCGCGAACGACTGCATGTTCTGGTCGGCGTTCATCGCCTTCACCTGCGTCGCGCGCGCCTGGAACGAGGCCGTCATCGCCTGTGCGTTGGCCCGCATCACGGCGGCGAACTCATCGAACGCCGGTTGCTGCGCCGGCGTGATCTTCAGGTTCGTATGCAGCTCGGCAATGCGTTGCTCGACCGTGTACGGCGAGGCGCGATGCGCGTGCCCCATTGCCCGATGCGCGGTCTTCGGCCGGACGGCGGTGCCGGGTGCCGCCGGCTGGGCGCCACCGCCCGACCCCTGCGGGTCCGTGGCCGCGCCCTCGGTGCTCTGTGTCGACGGGGCGGCGGCCGACTGCGCAAAGGCGTGCAGCGGCGATGCGGCGAGCGACAACGCGAGCAGGCCAGCCTTCAGGGCAGCCTGCCGCGATGAGCGGATGGTCGGGGACATGGGGATTTCCTCGCTGTTATCGGAAAGGCCGGCCAGCCGGATCAGTAGCCGAAATAGGCCGGCGGCGGCGCATAATACACCGGCGGCGGCGCGTAATAGACCGGCGGCGGGGCGTAGTATGCCTGCGGCGGGGCGTAGTAGGCTGGCGGCGCATAGTAGGCGGGCGGGGCGAACGCGCCACCGATCACCGCGCCAAGGCCCAGGCCCAGCAACGCGCCGCCAAGCACCGCGCCGCCGCCGTAGCCGCGTCCACGGTCATAGCCGTGCCCGTAACCATGACCGTAGCCGCCCCGGCCATAGTCCCGGTAGCGTTGCGCGGAGGCCGGCGCGGACATCAGCGGCACGGCGACCAGCGCTGCCAGAGCGATCGCGCCGATCAGCCGTCCTGAAAACATTTTCGGCATAGCTGCCTCCTCAGTCGTCTGGAAGTGTCGATTGCATCTCGCAACCCGCACCAATTCAGGTGTCACACCTTATATCGCGCCCAATTGTGGCAAATGGACGCCCGCCCGCCGCATCGGTCAAAACGTGATAGTGATGACCGATCGTTCACTCGATACGGCGTGCCGCGTCATTAGCTCAATACGGCGTGCCGCCGTGACGCTGCCGCCGGAGCGCCTCCGCATACCAGGCGAACTCGTCCATGAACCGGCCAAGTGGCCTGGCCATGCGGTCGTCCTGCGGCCTGCCGTCCTGGTCGAGCGCCTGACCGATATGCGGGATCGGCAATATGCTGGGAATGCTCGGCATCCCGAGTTCGGCCAGCATCATACGAAGCTGCATCGCCGCGCGCACGCCGCCGAACTGGCCGGCGGAGTAGCAGACGATCGCCGATGGCCGCCAGAAATACTCCTCCAGGAAATAGTCCAGCAGGTTCGACAGCGCCGGCGGGATGCTGTTGTTGTATTCGGCGCTGACCACCATGAAACCATCGGCGCGGCGGTATAGCGCGGCCAGCCGCTCCAGTTCCGGCGGCGCCTCGCCCTTCGCATGTTCCTTGTACATGCGGTCCAGCAGCGGCAGGCGCACCACCATCGGATCGACCAGGACGGGCGTGTGACCGCGCTCGGTCAGGGCCTGGACGATCAGGTGGGCGGCACGGATGCCCATGCGGTCACGGCGCACCGATCCCAGGATCACCGGCACGGTCAGGCCAACGGCTGGGTCGGGCATCGCATCGCTCCATCTCAAGGGATCATTGCCGTGGCACGGCGATCCGCTGCGGCGCGAACAGGCCGGTGGCGGCATCGCCGTGACACGCCTCGCAACTGCTCCGTCCGCCCACTGCCTTGGACGCGAACACCGCATCGGCGATGCGGCGGTGCAACCGGCGCCATCCCGGCGTGTCGGTCAACCGCCGTGAGCCGTCCGCCGCCGGCACACGCAGCACATGCGACGCCAGCGTGTCCCAGTGCGCGGCGTCGTTGGCGTCGACCCATGCGCGAATAGTCGCGACCTGCTCGGCCGAAAGCGTGGCGTCCTGGCCGAAATGATGTTGCAGATCGCCCAGGATGGCGTCCCAGGTTGCGGCCGGCGCCAGGCTCGGCGGGTACGCCAGGTGGCAAGCCCCGCACTGCTCGGCATAGACCGGATTCTGCGCCGCCGGCGGCACGCCACGTCCCGGCAACGCCGCCAGCGCCGCGACGCAGCCCGCGCCCAGCAGCAGCGACAGCATCGCCAGCCCGTTCGCCAGCAGCGGACGCCCAGCGGCCGGACGCCGCTCGGCATCGACGGCGAGATCGGCTCGCTTGTCGCCGGTCAGCATGGCGGCGGTCAGGTTCTCCCGGCCGCGCCAACTCTCGAACAGCACGCCGCACAGATGCAGGCCGACCATCGCCAGCAACATGACCGCCAGCGCCTTGTGCAGCGAGCGCGCCGCGACGCCGAGCGCGTACGGCAGGAACGCCCGCAGCGGCCCCTGCTTCAGCAACCCGCCCAGCGTCAGCGTGCCGGTGAGCGTCAGCGCCGCCAGCACCGCCAGCAGCGCGAACACCATCGCCGCGCCGAGCGGGTTGTGCCCGAGATGGCGAGGGCTGCCCCACCGCCGCAGATCGCGGATGTGCCCAAGCACCTGGCGCGGGCCATAGGCGAAGCTGGCAAAGCGGGCATAGCGGCTGCCCAGCACGCCCCAGGCCAGCCGCCACAGCAGCAGACCAGCCACCGCGACGCCGCCGATCAGGTGCCACGCCAGGGCAACGCGGCCGGCGACGAACCCGGTCCAGGCCGACGCCGCCACCGCCGCCAGCAGCCCCCAATGGAACAGCCGGATGCCGATGTCCCACACCGCGACCGTTCGACCGCCTGCCGTCATCCCCGGCTCCCTTGCGCCAGAGCCAATCTCGGCGCGGCGGCCCGCGTCGGCAAGCCTGGCCGACAAGCCCGCACCGGCAAGCCTGGGCCGGCAAGCCCGCTCCGACAAAGCCTGGGCCGCTTGCATTCGGCGGGTCGGGCTGGCACTGGCCAGACATGAGCCAGCAATACCCGATGCCCGACTCCATCCGCCCGCTGCTGGTCACGCACAGCGGAAAATTCCATTGCGACGAGGTGTTCGCCTACGTCGTGCTGCGGATGGCGCTGGGATTGTCGCGGCCAGGCGTGGATCACGCGCTGCTGCGCACCCGCGACCCGGAGCGCATCGCCGCCGCCGACATCGCCTGGGACGTGGGCAGCGTGTTCGACGCGGCGGCAAACCGCTTCGACCACCACCAGCGCGGCGCGCCGGTCCGCCACGACGGCACGCCGTTCAGCTCGGCCGGGCTGATCTGGCGGCAGTACGGCGAGCGGGCGGTGCGCGCCATGCTGCCCGAGGCCGCACTCGGATGGGCGCCCGGAGTCGCGGCGTCGATCGATGGCGACATCGTGCGGCGCATCGACGAGGTCGATAACGGTGTCGCGGCGCGCGACGACGTGCTCAGCCTCGCCTCACTGGTCGCCGACTGCAACCCAAGCTGGGATGCGCCCCACGCCGACGCCGACGCCGATGCCGCCGCCGATGCCGCCTTCCTGCAAGCGGTCGAACTGGCCGAAGGCATGCTGCGCCGCCGGGTCGAGCAGGCCCGCGCCCGCCTCGCCGCCGATACCGTGGTACTGGCGGCCCATACCGCCTCCGCCGACCCGCGCATCCTGGAGCTGGATCGCGGCATGCCCTGGAAAGCCGCCGTGTTCAGCCACGCATTGCCGGTGATCTACGCCATCTACCCAGTGTCGAATGGCAACTGGATGGTGGACACCATGCCGTCGGAGCCAGGCTCGTTCGCCCAACGCCTGCCACTGCCAGAGGCATGGGCCGGGTTGCAGGACACCGCCCTGGCCGAAGCCAGCGGCGTAGCCGACGCGGTGTTCGTCCACCTCCGCCGCTTCGTCGCCGCCGCACGCTCGCGGACAGGCGCGCTGGCCATGGCCCAACTGGCCGTCGCAGCAGCCCCAGCCAGCGAACCGGCCGGCTGACCACGCAGCGCCAACCCGCGCTCGGTGACGCTGACCCGCAGCGAAGGCAGCGCTTCTTTTTGCAAAAAGAAGCAAAAACTCTCACTCCGGTAGTACGTGGCGAGGCAAGTATTCCTATTGCCGCTTGACACAGGCTGCGGGTTGTGTTCTTGTTCCGTTCGTGTCTCCCCCGCTCCCCGCACCCGCCCCGAGCCTGTCGCAGCGCCTGACGCTGGTGGTGCAAGCCCTGCGCGCGGCCATCGCCGCCCATGCCGCGCGCGACCGCGCCACGGTGGCATTGGCGTGGCTGGTGTGGCCCTACCTGAACCGCCTGGCTGCCCGCTTCGCCGCCCTGGCGGCGCGGGTGCAGGCCGGCAAGGGAATGGTGGTGGCGCGGGCCACGAGCGGGCCGCGCGCCGCGCCCGAGGCGCCGCGCCCGCGGCCTC
>JAYTQW010000404.1:0-6408 GCA_043746535.1 Rhodospirillales bacterium | reverse complement strand
TCAGGCGCTGCGACAGGCTCGGTGCGGGTGCGGGGAGCGGGGGAGACACGAACGGAACAAGAACACAACCCGCAGCCTGTGTCAAGCGGCAATAGGAATCTTTGCCTCGCCACGCTCACCAACGAATGAGAGTTTTTGCTTCTTTGTGCAAAAAGAAGCGCTGCCTTCGCTGCGGGTCAGCAAAGCCCGTGGCCTTGCCGGCTGCTAGGCCGTGCGTGGTTCCAGCGCGGCGCGCAGCTCCGCCAGACCTTGCCGGGCGGTGCCGTCGGGGCTGAAATTGCCGGGGTCGAGCCATGCCAGCAGGGCGTCGCGGGCGGGCAGCCATTCGGGCGGCAGGATGCTGTAATAGGCGGTGTCGCGGTCGCGGCCCTTTACCACCAGATGGCTGCGCAACACGCCCTCGAAGCTGAAGCCGAGCCGCAGCGCCGCGCGGCGGCTGGGGGCGTTGAGGGCGTTGCATTTCCATACCAGCCGGCGGTAGCCCAGTTCGTCGGCGGCCATGCGCAGGAGCAGGAAGATCGCCTCGCTGGACGCCCGCGTGCGCTGCATTGGCGGCGCGAACCAGATGTTGCCGATTTCGATGCTGGCGTGGCGGGGCTGGATGTCCATGAGCGTCATCCAGCCGGTGGCGACGCCGGTTGCGACCGGGCGCACCGCCCAGGCCATCGGGTCGTGCTGGCTGGCGAGGTCGGCGACATAGGCCGCCAGCGCCGCCTCGGTGGCGAACGGGCCGGTGCCGAGATAGGCGAAGCTGGCGTCGCCCGCCGTGGTCCCGGCCTGGGCCGCGCGCCACAACTCCGGCACATGGCGCGGGTGCAGCGGCTCCAACTCGACATAGGCGCCCCGGATGCGCGCGCGGACCGGCAGCGGACGCGGTGCGGCGTCAACCACCGGGCCGATGGGCGGGTCGATGGGTTGGTCGATTGGCGGTTCGGTCACTCGGCGGCCAGCGCCGGGCGGGAGTTCAGCAGCCGCAGCGAGCGATCCACCCATTGGGCGGTGAGCTTCTCCTGCACGCCGTTCTGCCGCAGCCGCTCGTTCAGCGCCGTGAAATCGACCCGGTCGAGCGCCTGGTCCTGGTTGAAGCAACTGAACACCACCGTGCGCGCCCCGGTCACTGGGTCGATCTGCGGTTGCAGGCACTGCGCGCAGACCTCCTTCATCATGCACTGCATGGGCGAGTTGATGGAGCCGATCGCGGTGTGGCCGGGCCGCAGGTAGGGCGCCAGCACGCCATGCCGCGCCGCGCCCACCGCCTGCATCATGCGGTCGGAGCCGATGACGATCATGTGCGCGGCGTCCGCTAGCGGCACCGCCTGTTCGCCGAGTGCGCCGCAGCCATAGGCCGCCATTGCCTGCACGATGTTGCCGACGAAGGTGCGGTCCTGCGGGCGCGTCGGCGCGAAGCCGGGCGCCTCGTCGCAGCACCAGACGATCACGTCGGCGGCGCGCTCGATCTCCTCGACCTTGTAGCGGTCCCGCAACGCCTTGTAGCCGGCGAAATACACCACCTTCGAGCCGGCGGCGCGGGTGGCGGCGCCGATGCTGAACAGCACCGCGTTGCCCAGGCCGCCGCCGATCAGGGCCACGGTGGTGTCGGCGTGGATCTCGGTCGCGGTGCCGGTCGGCCCCATCAGGACCACCGGCTCTCCCGGCCGCAGGCCGGCACACAGGTCGGAGCTGCCGCCCATCTCCAGCGCGATCACCGACACCAGCCCGGCGGCGGGGTCGGTCCAGGCCCCGGTCATGGCGAGGCCCTCCATCGCCAGCAGGGTGGCGCCGGCGCCGGCCT
This sequence comes from Rhodospirillales bacterium, assembly GCA_043746535.1. Lineage (GTDB taxonomy): Bacteria > Pseudomonadota > Alphaproteobacteria > Acetobacterales > Acetobacteraceae > CAVRQM01. Next base: position 4,616 of record JAYTQW010000404.1, on the reverse strand, counting down.
CGGTCACGCGCGGCGCGTGCATCTCGAAGTTCTGCAGCCGGTAGAACTGTCCCGGCCGGAACGCGCGGGCGGCGGCGGGGGCGCGCAACACCACCTCGACGATGGTGGGCGTCAGGCGATGCACCGCATGGACGGTGGCGGTGAGGTCGTCGCGCGCGCGCGCCAGCAACGCGGCGGGTTCGACGCCGGAAGCCGGCAGCGCCGCCATCGCCGCCGTCAGCACCGGGTAGCCACGCTTGGCGCTGCCCATCGCCTTGACCACGTTGCCGAAGAAGCTCGGGTGCAGGTCGCCGAAGAAGCTGATGAAGCGGCCCGACGCGGTGTCGCGGTGCATCAGCACGGCGGCGTGGTCGGGCTTGCTCATGCCGCGCGCCGGGGTGACATGCACGCCTTCGGCGTCGATCGCCTGGAAGTAGCGCCCGTCCAGCTTGATGCGGCCATCCTCGCGCGCCAGCACGGTGTTGGGCGCGGTCCCGGCGGCGACCAGCACGGCGCGGGCCGGCAGCGTCACTTCGGTGCCGTCGATGTGCTTGCAGGCCAGCGCCTCGGCATGGCCGAAGCGGTCGACCAGCACCGCCGCCGGCGCCAGGCCCTCGGCAAAGCGCACGCCCTCCTCCAACGCCTTCGCCACCTCCTCGTGGTTCAGCGTGTAGCTCGGCGCCTCGACCAGCTTGCGGCGGTAGGCGACGGTGGCGCCGCCCCAGCGCTCCAGCAACGCGGCCAGGCTCGGGTCGCGGCGCTCGGCGCGGGCAGCGGCGCGTTCGGCATGGATGGCGGCGGCGTGGGCCAGGAACTCGGTGGCGACCTCCCGCTCCTCCTCGCTCCAGCGCGCCTGCACCGCGTCCTCGCCACGCTCGCGCACCAGCGTGCGGTGACGCAGCGCGAACTTCTCCACCTGACGCACATAGTAGGCCAGGCTCTCGGTCGCGGTGTCGACGGCGGTCAGGCCGCCGCCGATCACCACCACCGGCAGGCGCAGTTGCAGGTTGGCGATGGACGACAGCTTGGCCGCGCCGGACAGTTGCAGGGCCATCAGGAAGTCGCTGGCCTGCCGCACACCGCGCGCGAGGCCGCCGGGCATGTCGATGATGGTCGGACGGCCAGCGCCCATGGCGAGCGCTATATGGTCGAAGCCCATCGCCCAGGCGTCGTCGATGGACAGCGTGCCGCCGCCGCCGAAGCGCACGCCGCCGGCCATGGCGAACGCCTCGCGCCGCTCCAGCAACAGGCGCACCAGCTTCAGGTAGTTCTTGTTCCAGCGCACGGTGATGCCGTATTCGGCGACGCCGCCGAAGCCGGCCATGATGCGGTCGTCCAGATCCTCGAACAGCGTGTCGGCGTCGCGCACCGGCAGGCGCGGGTCGAAGCCGAGCGGCTCGATCTTCAGCCCGTCCACCGCGACGACGCTGTGGCCGTCGTTCATCAGGTGGTGCGCCAGGGTGAACCCGGCTGGGCCGAGGCCGACGATCAGCACCTTGCGCCCGCTGTCGGGCAATGGCAGCGGGCGGCGGATGTCGAGCGGGTTCCAGCGCGTCAGCAACGCATAGATCTCGAAGCCCCAGGGCAGCGCCAGCACGTCGCGCAGCACGCTGGTCTCCGCCTGCGGGATGTCGACCGGGTCCTGCTTCTGGTAGATGCAGGCCTTCATGCAGTCGTTGCAGATGCGGTGGCCGGTGGCCGCCATCATCGGGTTGTCGATGGCGATGGTGGCGAACGCGCCGAGCAGGTGGCCCTGCGCCCGCTGCATGTGCATCTCGCTGACCTTCTCGTCCAGCGGGCAGCCGGCCAGCGACACGCCGAACGGAGAGGTGGCGAACGCCTGCGTCTTGCGGTCGCGCAGGCCCTTGCTGCAACTGTCCTTGCCCTGGCTGTGGCACCAGATGCAGTAGTTCATCTGGTCCAGCGCGTGCTGGTCGTCCATGCCGGGATCGGTCAGGCTGAAGCCCTCGCGGTGGCGGCGGTCGTGCTCCGGCAGGCGCAGCATGGTGACGCCGTCGCGCTCGACCGTCTCCAGCGGCACCAGACGCTGGAAGTCGGGCCGGTGCGGGACGTGGAACAGCGTGCCGGCGCCGTGCAGCGCCTGCCCGGCCGGCGTCAGCGTGGCCCAGGCGGCGTAGCGCTGCGCCACGTCGAGCACGTCGGCGCGCTCGTTCTTCTCCCAGGCGAGGACGTGGGTGGCGAAGGCGAGTTCGGTGAGCGGGCCGCCGATCTCCATTTCCAGCACCAGGCGCAGGGCGGGCGCGTCGAGGGCGGCCGGGTCGGGGTACCTCTTCACCGCCTGACGCTGCACGAACAGCCGCTTGCAGGCGTGGATCGGGTCGAGTTCCAGGGTGCGCGCGGCGATTGCCGCCACCTCCGCCTCGATGCCGAACAACGCGGCCACGAACTCGCCCAGCACCGGGCCGAGCGCCACGATCAGCGAACTCTCGGCCTTGGCGTCCAGGCTGGCCGGGTCGGCGCGGGCGGCGAGCAGGCTGGCGTGCAGCGCCGGATCGCTCTCGGCCACGCGCCCCACGAACTGCCGGTCCAGCCGCACCAGGCCCTCACGGGTCGAGATGGCCGAGAAGGTGGAGCCGAAGCCGAGCGTCACTGCGTCCATCGTGGTCCCATTCGTGCGCGGCCCGCGACAGTGGCGGGAGAGGCAAAAAAGGGGATTTGCCGCTCCTGCGTCAAGGCTGGGCGCGTGGGAGGCGGGGATGTCCGTGACGCGCGGCCCTCGTTTCGCCACGCGGTTGGCCGCCCCGCAATCGGCCCGCCTCAGTGGCTGACCGCGCCCTCCGCGCCGATGCCGGTCTGCGCGCGCAGCAGTTGCGGCTCGAAGGCGAGTTGCTCGGCCTGGCCCTGGCGGCTGTGGTCGGTGATCGAGAACAGCCAGCAGCCGGCGAACGCCAGCGGCATCGAGAACAGCGCCGGGCTGCTGTAGGGGAACACCTCGACCGCGTGGTGCAGCACCGTGACCCACACCGCCTTGCTCAGCACGGTCAGCGTGACCGCCGAGATCAGGCCGAGAAAGCCGCCGATGAAGGCGCCGCGCGTGGTCAGTCCCTGCCAGTACATCGACAGGATCAGCACCGGGAAGTTGGCGCTGGCGGCGATGGCGAAGGCGAGGCCGACCATGAACGCCACGTTGACGTCCCGGAACGCCACGCCGAGCAGGATCGCCACCACGCCCAGCGCCACGGTGGCGACGCGCGATGCGGTCAGTTCCGCGCGCTCGTTCACCCGCCCGCGCCGGAACACGCTGGCGTAGAGGTCGTGGCTGATGGCCGAGGCGCCGGATAGCGTCAGGCCCGACACCACCGCCAGGATGGTGGCGAACGCCACCGCCGAGATGAAGCCGAACAGCACGCTGCCGCCGACCGCGTCCGCCAGCAGCACCGCCGGCATGTTGGGTCCGCCGATCAGCCCGCCCTTGGCGTCCAGGTATTGCGGGTTGGTGGCCACCAGGGTGATCGCGCCGAAGCCGATGATGAAGGTGAGGATGTAGAAATAGCCGATGAAGCTGGTGGCCCAGAACACGCTCTTGCGCGCCTCTTTCTGGTCCCGGACGGTGAAGAAGCGCATCAGGATGTGCGGCAGCCCGGCGGTGCCGAACATCAGCGCGAGGCCGAGCGAGATGGTGGAGACGGGATCGGCCACGGCGCTCGGCAGCATGATCGCCGCATGCAGGGGGTGGACGCGCACCGCCTCGGTGAACAGCGCGTTCAGGTTGAAGCCGAAGTGGATCAGCACCAGCAGCGCCATCAACGAGGCGCCGGCCAGCAGCATCCCGGCCTTGATCATCTGCACCCAGGTGGTGGCCAGCATGCCGCCGAAGGTGACGTAGAGGATCATCAGCACGCCGACCAGGATTTCCGCATACTCGTAGTTCAGGTGGAACAGCAGCTTGATGAGCTGTCCGGCGCCGACCATCTGCGCGATCAGGTAGAACGCCACCGTCACCAGCGTGCCGCAGGCGGCCAGCGAGCGGATCGGCGCCGCGCCCAGGCGGTAGCCGACCACGTCGGCGAAGGTGAAGCGGCCGAGGTTGCGCAGCCGCTCGGCCATCAGCGCCATGATGATCGGCCAGCCGACCAGAAAGCCGATGGAGTAGATCAGCCCGTCATAGCCGCTGCCGTACACCAGCGCGGAAATGCCCAGGAACGATGCCGCCGACATATAGTCGCCCGCGATCGCCAGTCCGTTCTGCAAGCCGGTGATATTGCCGCCGGCGGTGTAGAACATCGACGTGGAATGGGTGCGCTTGGCGGCCCAGTAGGTGATAACCAGGGTGAACAGCACGAAGCCCACGAACATGACGATGGCCGTCACGTTGGTGGCTTGCTTTTCGGTCTGCCCGATCGCTTCCGCGGCCAGCGCGGGGGCGGCCGCCAGCAGCGCCACCGCTCCCGGCAGGGCCGCGAGACGAAGACCGCGCATCAGCGTTCATCCTTGATAATGCGGCGGGTCAGATCGTCGTATTCGCCATTGGCGCGCAACACATAAACGCCAGTGAGCACGACAGCGCTCAGGATGACGCCGAGACCCACCGGGAACGCGAGTGTCACGCCACCACCGACATCCATTGCAAGCAATCCTTTGTCGAAGGCAACAACAAGGATAAACCCATAATAGAT
>JAYTQW010000403.1:0-3412 GCA_043746535.1 Rhodospirillales bacterium | reverse complement strand
GACCAGCACATCGGGACGGCGCGCCAGCACGTCGGCCACGGCGGCGCGCAGCAGCCGGCGCAGGCGCAGGACACGCGGCAGCACCTCCAGCAGGCCCATTACCGCCAGTTCGTGCATTGGGAACAGGCTCTCGAAGCCGAGCGCGGCCATCCTCGGGCCGCCGATGCCGGCGAAACGCAACCCTGGGCACTCGGCGCGCAACGCCAGCATCAGCCGGGCGCCGAGCACGTCACCGCTGTGCTCGCCGGCAATCAGGTAGATCAGCGTCACGCCGGAACGCGGACCGGGCAGGGCGGCGGTGTCGCGGGCCAACTGCGATAGTTGCGCACCGCGCCGTCATCGCGCACCGCCGCAATCCGGGCGGGGTCGAGTTCGGCATACACCCAGCCCTCGGCGTCCAGCACGCCCTGCGCCACCACGCCGTCCTCGGCAAAGCCGTGGTCGACCGGGCCGAACACCGCCGCGTAGCCGTGGTTGTCGTCCATCGCCGCGCACCAGGGAGCCGCCCCCACGGTGGGAGCCATCGCCACGAAGCACTGGTTCTCCATGGCGCGCGCCGCCGCCGCGATCCGCACACGGTTGAAGCCGTGCGGCGTGTCGGTGCAGGTGGGCACCAGCACCAGCCATGCGCCGGCCTCGACCTGTGCCCGCACCAGGTTGGGGAACTCGGCGTCGAAGCAGATGGCAATGCCGATGCGGCCCCACGACGTCTCGAACACGCCCGGCGGCGCGCCCGCGCCGACGCCCCATTGCTCGGCCTCGAACCGCGTCATCACGTGCTTGTCCTGCATCGCTACCCGGCCCTCCGGGTCGATCAGCGGCGCGCGGTTGAGCACGCGCCCGTCCGCCTGCGCGAACGGCAACGTCCCGGGCAGCAGCCAGACGTGGTGCCGCCGTGCCACCTCGCGGGCCGCCGCCAGCGCCGCGCCGGACATTTCGGTGGCGCGCCCCAGTTCGGCCGCCACATCGGGCAGCTCGCCAGCCGCCATCTCCATGCCCGCGTATTCGGGCAGCACCAGCAGTTGCGCGCCATGCGCCGCCGCCTTCGCCACCACGGAGTCCAGCCGCGCGGCCCAGCCGGCGACACCGGCGACGCGCCCCACCCGCCATTGCCGCAACCCGACGCGCAGGGTCACAGGCGCTTGGTCCACACGTCCAGCAGGTTCGCCACCGGGGACGGGTTGCCGACCTCCGGCCATGTCATCGCGCAGGCCACGCCGGGCAGCGGCGTATAGCCACGCTTGCGCCAGAACCCGTCGAGTGACGCCGCGTCCTGCGGGCGGCGCGGGTCGTCCGGGGCGCGGCGCACCGAACAGAATGCCGCGACGGTGAAGCCCGCCATGCGGGCCTGCGCCTCACGCGCGGCGAAGAACGCGACGCCGATACCCTGGCCGCGATAGGCCGCGCGCAGTACGCTCTCGCCGAAATAGCAGAACTGCGCCGGATCCAGTCCGGCGGCGATGAACGGCGCCTGGAATGCCGCAGACTCGGCTGTCAGCGGGCCGCAGGTCGCCATGCCGACCGCCAGCCCATTGTCCAGCGCCACCACGAACGCCGCACCTTCAGCCGGAGAGTGGGGGTTGAACTCTCCCTCCGTCTTCGGCGAGCCGTCATACAGGTATGGCCAGGCGCGAAAGACCTCGATGCGCAGCGATTCCAGCGAGCGCAGGAACGGGGCCATCTCGGCCCCGGCCACGGTGATGATCTGGATTGCCATGCGGCCGTCCTAAGACCTCGCAGGCAGCGAGGCAACCGGCCCGCCGGCGAGTACACGGACTCGCGAGTTGTAAGATTATTAACTCTCGCCAATCTGCCGCGACTTAACAAGGAACCCAACGCATGAAGCGGATTATATTCACTGGCGGCAGCGGCAAGGCCGGCAAGCACGTCGTGCAATACTTGGTCGAGCACGGCTATGAGGTAATGAACCTCGACACCAAGCCGCTTGACAACCCGAGCGTGCGCACGCTGATCACCGACATCACCGATGGCGCGCAGGTGTTCAACGCGCTGTCCGGCTTCGTGGGACTGGATGACGGCACCGACCTGCGCGCCAAGCCGGTCGACGCGGTGGTGCATTTCGCCGCCATCCCGCGCATCCTGATCGTGCCCGACAACGAGGTGTTCCGCATCAACACGATGGGCACCTACAATGTGGTCGAAGCCGCCATCAAGCTCGGCATCAGGAAGGTCATCGTCGCCTCGTCGGAGACCACCTATGGCCTTTGCTTCGCCAACGCGCCACGCGACCCGGCCTATCTGCCGTTGGACGAGGAGTACCTGTCGGATCCGATGGACAGCTACGCCCTGTCCAAGATCTGCAATGAGCGCACAGCCCACGCCTTCGCCCTACGCAGCGGCGCCGACATCTATGCATTCCGCATCGGCAACGTGATCGAGCCGCATGAATACGAGGATTTCCCGGAATTCTTCGCCAGCCCGGAAACCCGCAAGCCGCTAACCTGGAGCTACATCGACACCCGCGACCTCGGCCAGATGACGGCGCGGGCGATCGAGACCGATGGGCTGGGCTATCAGGTGTTCAACGCAGCGCAGGACGATTGCTCGTCAGACCTACCGACGGCGGAGTTGCTGCGCCGGTTCTACCCGGACGTTCCGGTGAAGCGGGAACTCGGCGAGTTCGAGACGCTGCTCGCCAACCGCAAGGCGCGCGATATGCTCGGCTTCCGGCCGGCCCATTCCTGGCGTCAGTACGTCAAAGGCTGATTGCGACATGCGCGCGGCATCGGCGATGCTGTAGGTCTCCACCAGATCGGCCAGCGACACCCCGTCGCTGGCCATCACCGCATGCGTGAGCGGGTCGGTCAGCAGGGTGTCGAAGGTGAAGGTCTCCAAGACAATCTGCGGCATGAGCGGCTCCAGCCCGTTGCAAGCGCGAGTTGAGCCTGAATGGCCTGACCACAGCCTGACAGGCTGGTTAACTCCCGCCCATCAGCTTTCCTGCTGGTTACGCAATCGTGAAGACTCATGAATGGTTGACGGAACATCGCCATATAACGCCTCCGGGCTGACCAGCGGCCCTGCAATCTCGACCATTCCGCCGTCATGCGCCGCGCGATAGAAACAGTCGCGGCGGCCGGTGTGACAGGCGACACCGAGCTGGTCGACCAACAGCAGCAGTGCGTCGCCATCGCAGTCCATTCGCAGTTCGACCAGTGACTGAAGCTGGCCCGAACGTTCACCCTTGCGCCACAGGCCACGGCGGCTGCGGCTGAAGTAACAGACGCGGCCGGTCGCCAGCGTCTCCTCCACCGCCGCGCGGTTCATCCAGGCAAACATCAGCACCTCGCCGGTGTCGTGCTGCTGCGCCACCGCTGGCACCAATCCGTTCGCATCGAACGCAATCGCATCCACGAAGGCGTTCATGCCAGCCGCGCCAACCCGGATGCCA
>JAYTQW010000402.1:0-5129 GCA_043746535.1 Rhodospirillales bacterium | reverse complement strand
GGCACGGGTCAGCGCCGGCAAGGTGGCCGTCGCACCGAGAGCGACGAGGCCGCGCGCCGCGCCCGAGGTGGCGCGCCCTCGGCCCCCTGGCCTGCCGCGCGGCTTCGCCTGGCTGATCCACTTCGCCCCGAACACAGCGGCGCTGGGCGGGCAGGTGCGCCACCTACTGGCCGACCCGGAGATGGCCTCCCTGCTGGCGACGGCACCGCAGGCGGGGCGCATCCTGCGCCCGCTGTGCCGGATGCTGGGCATCGAGGCCGGGCCGGAATTCCCGCGGGCACTGTTCGGCCTACCCGAGCCGCCGCCCGACCCATCACCCGACCCGCCGCCCAACCCGCCGCCATCGCCCGCCCTGGCGCTGCCTGCTCCGCAGGCGCGCGCGGCAACGCCGCCGGCGCCGGAACCGCCAACGCCCTCGCAGCCACCGCCCAGGCGTCGCGCCCGACCCCGCGTGCCCGCCTTCGGCGTGGCCCTGGCGTGAGCGAGCCTAGGCACGCCCATAACGTTACGTTATCATAACGTAACGCCTAATCAGTCAGAGTTTTTTGGTTCTTTTTTGCAAAAAAGAACTGCTTGCCTGGCCTGCCTGGAGACTCACTGCCACGCCGGCTTGGCATCAGCACGAGCCACAAAAACAATCAGCCGGCGAGCCATGTTTGGCTCGCCGGCTGAAGCAGGGATTGAGGCTGGCTTAGGTGCGCGGCATACGCGGCGTGGTGGTGCCGGTCGTGGTCGACGTGCCGGTCACCGAGGCATCGCCTGGAATCTGCTCGATTTCGACCGCATCCTTGCGCAATGTGTCGCGCACGGTTTCGACGCGGTCGGTGACTTCCTTGCGCAGGCTCACTTCCTCGACCACGCGCGCGGTCTTGCTGACCACGGCTTCCTCGGCCGAGCTGGTCATCTCGATCGTCTTCTCGGTGAAGTCGGCGTCGGTCACTGGACGCCCGTCTGTCACCGGACGGCGGTCGAGGGTTACCTTCTCGCTGTGAAGGGTGACGTTCTCCTCGACCGGGGTCTCCACCACGTAGCGGCGGATACGGGCGCCGCCACGGTTCACCACGCGCTTGCCGACCGCCAGGCTCTCTTGCGAGAGCTGGATGGCGCCGGCGTCGCCGGTGCGCGCCGTGGTGTTTGTGGCGGGGGCCGCATAGCCGGCGCTGGCCGTCGCGGCCGTGCTCTGCATGCCGTAGCCTACGGCGCGCTCGTCGATGTCGATCGGGTTGTGCCGCTCCAGGATGCGGGCGACCGCATCCAGGTCATGGTCGGGGATGGAACTCACTGTCACCACGGCAGAGCCTTCGTTCAGGCTGCGGTCGTACACGGCAGAGTCGTGGCCATACGACTCCTCGCTGCCGAATAGGCGCGACCAGAAACCGGGCTGCTCGCCCGTCGAGCCGGTGCCCATGGAACTGGTACCCATCGAGCTGGTGCCGGTCATCCCGGTGGTCGCGCTGGTGGACGAGCCGGCATGACGGCTGATGGCACTTTCCGGCACTTTCGCCGCGCGCAGTTCGGCAACGGCGGCGTCGGCATCGGCGGCGGAGCTATAGACGGCAACGATAGTTTCTTCAGCCATTGGTATCCCCTGTGGGTGTGTTGGTTGCTATGTTGGTCGCACTGGCCAACCCGGTTGACGAAGCGTGGCCGGACGGCCCGGGTTCCGGGTCGATGTAGTTCACGACTGCGTGTTGTCCGCGTAACGTGACAGTCTGGTTGAAGGTCTCGGTGGTTTTCACACGCCGCAGGTGGATCTCCTCACGCACGATCAACCTGCGCGTGACGACGACCTCCTCCTCCACCACCGGCATGATGGTGACATCGCCCTCCTCGCGGATCGGCGGCATGGCATCGACGTAGCGGTTCATCGGCACCCGCTCGACCACCACCGCCTCGTGCGTCAGCGTACCGTCCACCTGCACGTCGCGGCTGGTGGGCGTGGCGGTGACGCGGACGGTCTGGCCGCGCCGCATGCGCTTGGCGACGGCCACCTCCTCGTCATGCAGCAACAACGTGAGGCGTTCGCGATCGGTCAGGCGTTCGCGGTCATTCGTGATTGGGTCGTTCATCAGCCTGTCCGTATTGCGACACCGCCTGAACGTGCCGGGCACGCGACGGGTTGCCGAACAATGGCGATCACATGGTCAGGCCGCTGATCCGCAGCATGCGCAGGTCACCCGCCACGATCGCCTCGCTGGCGGCGGCGATGGCGTCGAGATCGTCCGCCGCCCTGATCAGCCGGCCGCGCAGGCGGTCGAAGCGCCCAGCGGCGAGGTCGACCGCGAGGCTTGCGGCCAATGTGGGCGGCACGTCGACGTTGTCGCGGAACATGCCCTCGATATCCGGCGTCCAGCGACGGCCGGCATCCGTGCTCAGTTGCAACTCGGTCATGGCGGTGCGCACCAGCCCGGGGTCCATGGCGAAGGCGAGCACGCCGGAGTCGGCCAGTTCGTCGGACAGGCACTCGGTGAACCGCATCAGCCCGGATTTGCTGACCGCATAGCCGGAGCCATTGGGAAACGAGTTCGCCGCCCCGCCGCCGACCATGTTGACGACCCGCCCGTGGCCCCGCTCCCGCATGCCGCCCACCACCGCGCGGCAGCAGTTGAAGGTGCCGCGCAGATTGACCTCGACATCGCGCCACCAGTCGGCTGGGTCCACTTCCCAGACCGGGCCGAGGCCTACGAACGAGCCGGCGTTGTTCATCAGCAGGTCGACCGGGCCGAGTGCCGCGCCAGCCCGCTCGACCGCCGCGACGACCGCCGGCAGGTCGACCAGATCGACCGCCTCCGTCACCGCGCGGCCACCGGCGGCCATGATCTCCCGCGCCACCGCCTCGATCTCATGCGCGGTGCGGGCGAACAGGGCGACGGCGGCGCCTTCCCGCGCCTGGGCCAGCGCGATCTCGCGGCCGATGCCCCGACCCGCGCCGGTCACCAGGGAGACAGTGCCCGCAAGCCGCATGGACAAGCCCTCCGGTTATTGTTGCCGAACCCACATCACGGCAGCGGCCGGGTCATCGCCTCGGGCCGCACCCACGCGTCGAACTGCTCGGCGGTGACGAAGCCGGATCGCAGTGCCGCCTCGCGCAGCGTGGTGCCCTCGCGATGCGCCGCAAGCGAGATGCGCGCAGCCTTCTCATAGCCGATATGCGGGTTGAGCGCCGTCACCAGCATCAACGAGTTCGCGAGGTTGGCGGCGATGCGGGCACGGTCCGGCTCGATCCCGCGCGCGCAATGCTCCTCGAACGCCAGGCAGGCATCGGCCAGCAGGGCACAGGACTCCAGCAGGTTGTGCAGCATGACGGGCTTGTAGACGTTCAGTTGGAAGTTGCCCTGCGAGCCGGCGAAGGCCACGGCGGCGTCGTTGCCGAACACCTGCACGCACACCATCGTCAACGCCTCGCACTGGGTCGGGTTGATCTTGCCCGGCATGATCGACGACCCCGGCTCGTTCTCGGGGATGCGCAACTCGGCGATGCCGGCGCGCGGGCCGGCGGCGTACCAGCGCACGTCGTTGGCAATCTTCATCAGGGCGCCCGCCAGCGTGCGCAGCGTGGCGCTGGCGGCGACCATGGCGTCATGCGCCGACAGGGCGGCGAACTTGTTGGCGGCGGCGACGAAATGGCGCCCGGTCTCACGGGCGATGCAGGCGGCCGCCGTGTCGCCGAAGCGGGCGTCGGCGTTCATCCCGGTGCCGACGGCGGTGCCGCCGATGGCCAATTCCAGCAGCCCCGGCATGGCGCGCTCGATGCCGGCAATGCCCTGGTCGAGCTGCGCCACCCAGCCGGAGACGACCTGGCCCAGCATCACCGGCGTCGCGTCCTGCAAATGGGTGCGCCCGACCATCACCACATCGGCGAAATCCCGCTCCTTGGCGGCCAGCGTGTCGCGCAACCGGCGCGTGGCGGGCAGCAGCCGCCCGGCGATCTGCTCCACGGCGGCGATGTGCATGGCGGTGGGGAAGGTGTCGTTGCTCGACTGGCTGTGGTTCACGTCGTCGTTCGGGTGGATCGGTCCCTTCTCGCCGAGCTTGCCGCCGCCAAGCTGGTTGGCGCGGTTGGCGATCACCTCGTTGGCGTTCATGTTGGTCTGCGTGCCCGATCCGGTCTGCCACACCACCAGCGGAAACTGATCGTCCAGCCGCCCGTCGATCACCTCGTCGGCGGCGCGCACGATCAACTCGGCCTTCTCCGTCGACAGGTGGCCGAGCGCCGCATTGGCCTGCGCCGCCGCCTTCTTCAGCACGCCGAAGGCGCGGATCACCGGGCGGCCCCAGACGAAGCGGTCGCGCCCGATCGGGAAGTGGCCGACCGAGCGCTGCGTCTGCGCGCCCCAAAGCCGGTCGGCCGGGACCTCGACCTCGCCGAGCGCGTCGTGCTCGACGCGCATTCCCTCCCGCCCGCTCATCGGATGCTCAGGATTGGGGCGCGCCGGCCTGCGCCAGCGGGTGCGCGCGGGCGAACGCCTCGTGCTTTCCGCAATAGGCGGCGATGCGGTCGATGGTCGGGATCTCCGTGACGCTCAGCTTGAACAGCGGCAGCATCACGACGATGCTCATCAGGCAGATGTCGGCGATGGAGACGGCGTCGCCTTGGCAATACGCGCCGGTGCCGGCCTCGCTCGCCAGCCGTTGCTCGACCGCGCGCAGGCCGGTGGTGAACCACTGCACCTGCCACGCCCGCCACGCCGCGTCGTCGAAGCCGCCGGTGCTGGTCAGGTATTTCTTCACCCGTGGCGTGATGAGCGGATGCGTGTCGGCGGCGAGCATGGCGGCGATGGAGCGCACGCGGGCGCGGGCGTACGGGTCGGACGGCAGCAGGGCGGTGCCCGGCGCCGTCTCGTCGAGGAACTCCATGATCGCCACGGATTGCGTCAGCGGCGGGTGGCCGTGCTCGACCAGGGCCGGGATGGCGCCGATCGGGTTGATCGTCAGGAACTCGGCGCCGCGCTGCTCGCCGGCGTCGAGGTCGATGACGCGCTCATGCGCGGTCAACCCCTTCAGGTTCATCGCCACGCGCACGCGGTAGGTGGCCGAGGTGCGCCAGAACGCGAACAGCTCGAACTGGCGGGAGCCGGTGATGTGCGTGTCGGGCATGGCGGGCCTCGCTTGATTGTCAGGTGACTTGG
>JAYTQW010000401.1:0-6626 GCA_043746535.1 Rhodospirillales bacterium | reverse complement strand
GTGCGCACCGCGTCCGGCGCGCTGCGGCCGGTCAGGTGGCTGGGCCGACGCCGCTACCCCGCCGCCACCGTCGCGGCGCAGCGCCAACTGCGCCCGGTCCGCATCATGGCCGGGGCGCTGGGCCAGGGCTTGCCCCGGCGCGACCTGTTCGTCTCGCCGCTGCATGCCATGCTGATCGACGGCGTGCTGGTGCCCGCCGCCGCCATCGTCAACGGGACCAGCATCACCCGCGCGCCGATCGCCGCCGTCAGCTACGTCCATGTCGAACTGGACAGCCCCGACATCATCCTGGCCGAGGGCGCCGCCACCGAGACCTTCGTGGACTGCGACAGCCGCGCCATGTTCGACAACGCCGCCGAGTTCGCGCGGCTCTACCCCGACGCGCCCGACCAGCGCTGGGCGTTCCCGGTGCCGCGCATCGAGGAAGGCTGGCGGTTGGCCTCCATCCGCCACCGCCTCGCCGCCGCCGCCGCGCCACCGGCTCCGGGCACCCTGCGCGGCAGCATCGACCGCGCCGGGGACGGCCAGATCGAGGGCTGGCTGATGGATGAATCCGACCCCAGCACGCCGGTCGAGTTCGAGCTGCTGGCCGGCGACCGCCAGCTCGATTGCCTGGTCGCCAACCGCTACCGCATCGACCTCGACCGCGCCGGGCTGGGCCGCGGCGCCTGCGCCTTCACAGCCCACCTTCCACCGGAGATCGCCAGCGACGCGGGCCTGCGCCTGCGCCGGCTGTCGGATGGGGCGATGCTGGGGAGCTAAGCAAGATTGACCCGGTGCCTAATTTCGTCTAACTCTAATCTATTATGACCCAGCGATGGCCTGAGTTTGACTAAGGCTGTCGTTCACTACGACCCCAGGGGTGCCGCAAGGCACCCCTGAATCATTTTTAGGGCAACATATGTCGGGCCACTTAGGCAGTTCGGATGTACGAGTTTCCATATTCATAGATTACTGGAATTTCGTCTCTTCTCTGAATGAGTGCGAGGCCAATTTTCAGTCGGATTGGACGAAGGTCTCTAAAGTAATATTAACCGCAGTACAAGCTTTAGATCAATCAATACCCGTTCGCAGGCATGTTTACCAAGGAATGCGCGTTGTGGGGTCGTTTGATCCCGATACAGAAGCTGGCCGGAAATCAAAAAACTGGGCGACTACCTTTCTTTCCAGTCGAGTGCCTGGATGTACGGTTCATTTTGTCGAGCGGCAACGGAAGAAAGCAGGACCAAAATGCCCTGCATGTCGTTCCGTTATTCAACTGTGCCCTACTTGTTCGACGGATATGCGTGGAACAGAGGAAAAAGGCGTCGATACCCGCATCGCTACCGAGATGATCTCTCATGCATGGGAGAATGCCTACGACATAGCTGTTATTGTGTCAGCCGACAGAGACTTTGTTCCCGTGGCTGAGTTCTTGCAAGCGAAAGGCAAGACCATCATCCATGCCGGCTTCCCGCCTAAAGGAGCGTTTTTGCGCCAGGCATGTTGGGGAGGCATTGATCTGTCGACTAAGATGGACGCACTCAGGAAGCTCTAATCCAGCGACGCTCAACCGGACGCCCTGGCGCGGGATGGCGCCACGCCAAACCGCATCCGGTAGGCGCGGGCGAACGCCGAGCCTGACTCGAAGCCGCTCATCATCGCCACCGTGCCGACCGGATGGTGGGTGTGTTCGAGCAGCCGCTTCGCCACGAACAGCCGTAGCTCCGCATAGTACGCGCTGGGGCTGGTGCGCAGGCTGGCGCGGAACCGGCGATGCAGCTCGCGCGGGCCGATGCCGACGCGGCGGGCAACGTCGGCCACCGTCAGCGGCGCCTCGATATGGCGCTCCATCAGCTTCAGCGCCGCCGTCAGCCGGGCGTCGCGCCACGCCAGCCGGCCCAGCGCCCGCATCGGCTGCGGCTCCGCCCCGTCATGGTGGCGCGCGTAGATGAACGCGCTGGCCACCGACAGCGCCAGCGCCGGCCCATGCTCGCGCTGCACCAGCTCCAGCATCAGGTCGAGCGTCGGTGTCGCACCCCCGGAGGTGAGCCGGTCGCGGTCGATCACGAAGCGGTCCGGCACCACCTCGACCGACGCGAAACGGTCGGCGAAGTCCGTCAGGTCCTCCCAATGCGTGGTCGCGCGGTGGCCGTCGAGCACGCCGGCGGCGGCCAGCACGTAGGCCGCCGTCTCCATGCCGCCGAGGGTCGCGCCGGCGCGGGCGGCGGCGCGGATCAGCCGCAGCAGGGGCGGCGATACGTGCCGCTCCGCCTCGTAGCTGGCCACCACGAACAGCGCGTCGAACTGGCTCGCGGCGGTCAGCGCGGCGTCGGGGAGCAGCCGCACCAGGCTGCTGCTGGCGACCGCCCCGCCATCCTCCGACAGCACCTGCCACGCATACAGCACCCGCCCGGCGGCGCGGTTGGCGACCCGCAGCGGCTCGATCACGGCGGCCAGGGTCATGGCCGAAAAACTCGGCAACGCCAGGACGGCGAAGCGCCGGACGCCGCTCATATTCGCCGACCCCGCACGATGCTGTTCCGATCGAGTATCGTGCGCGGCCTCCGCCCGCAATAGCGTGCGGCTTCATACGGCGGGGATCGGCGCGTTGAACAACGAGGTTTTCATCACCTGCGCCGTCACCGGCGCCGGCGACAGCACCGCCCGGTCCGATAAGGTTCCGGTCACGCCCGCACAGATCGCCGCCAGCGCCATCGAGGCGGCGCAGGCGGGTGCGGCCATCGCCCACATCCATGTCCGCGACCCGGCCACCGGCCAGGGCAGCCGCGACCCAGCACTGTACCGGGAGGTGGTGGAGCGCATCCGCGCCAGCGGCACCGACGTCGTCATCAACCTGACCGCCGGCATGGGCGGCGACCTGGTGTTCGGGCCGGTCGAGCGGCCGTTGCCGCCGAACCCGTCCGGCACCGACATGGTGGGTGCCACCGAGCGGCTGGTCCATGTGGCGGAGATGCTGCCGGAGATCTGCACGCTCGACTGCGGCAGCATGAACTTCGCCGCCGGCGGCGACTACGTGATGGTCAACACGCCCTCGATGCTGCGCGCCATGGCCGGGCAGATGCAGCGCCTCGGCGTCCGCCCCGAACTCGAAGTGTTCGACATGGGTCATCTGGTGATGGTGCGCGACCTGATCGGCGAGGGCCTGCTCGACGACCCGGTGATGATCCAGTTGTGCATGGGCATCCCGTACGGAGCACCCGCCGACCCGCTCAGCTTCATGGCGATGGTCCACGCCCTGCCGGCCGGCGCGGTGTTCAGCGGCTTCTCGATCGGGCGGATGCAGTTGCCGTTCGTCGCCATGGCGGCGCTGGCCGGCGGCCATGTCCGGGTCGGGCTGGAGGACAACCTGTACCTCGCGCGCGGCGTGCTCGCCAGCAATGGCGCGCTGGTAGAGCGCGCCGCCACCATCCTGACCACCATGGGCGCCCGCGTGCTCGGACCGGATGCGGTGCGGGAGCGGCTGCGGCTGGTGAAGCGGTGATGAGCGCTTCCATGAACGGGCTCATCCGCCGGATCGGCCTGCTCGGCGGCGGCGTCATCGGCGCCGCCTGGGCCGCCCGCGCCGTGCTGCACGGCATCGATGCGGTCATCTGCGACACCGACCCGCAGGCCACGCGCAAGACTGCCGAGGTGATGGACAACGCCCGCCGCGCCTGGAGCCGGCTGACCACCGCCCCGCTGCCCACGCCCGGCACCTGGCGCATCGTGCAGACCATCGAGGAGGCCGCCGAGGGCGCCGACTTCATCCAGGAGAGCCTGCCGGAGCGCGAGGACCTCAAGATCGCCCTGCTGGCCCGCGCCGAGACCACCGCGCGGCCCGAGGTCATCATCGGCAGCTCCACCAGCGGCCTGCTGCCCAGCCGGTTGCAGGCGCAGATGAGGCACCCGGAGCGCTTCGTCGTCGGCCATCCGTTCAACCCGGTGTACCTGATGCCGCTGGTCGAGGTGTGCGGCGGCGCCCGGACCAGCGAGGCGACCAGGCTTGCGGCGGCGGCGTTCTACGCCAGCATCGGGATGCGCCCGCTACAGGTGCGCAAGGAGATCGACGGCTTCATCGCCGACCGGCTGATGGAGGCGGTGTGGCGCGAGGCGCTGTGGCTGGTCCACGACGACATCGCCACCGCCGAGGAGATCGACGACGCCATGCGCTTCGGCCCCGGCCTGCGCTGGGCGTTCATGGGCACGTTCATGATCTACCGTATCGCCGGTGGCGAGCCGGGCATGCGGCATTTCATGGCGCAGTTCGGCCCCAGCCTGAAATGGCCGTGGACCAAGCTGATGGACGTGCCGGAACTGGACGACACGCTGCTGGAGAAGATCGTCGGCCAGTCCGACGACCAGGCCGGCCATCGCGGCATCCGCGAGTGGGAGCGGCTGCGCGACGACTGCCTGATCGGCGTGTTGCAGTCGCTGCGCCAGCAGGACTTCGCCGCCGGGCAGGTGCTGGCGGCGCATGAGGCAATGCTGATCGCGACCCAGCCTGCGACGACGGACGGCAGCGCCTGGCGCGGACAGGTCGAGCCGGGCTGGATCGATTACAACGGCCACATGAACGAGAGCCGGTACCTGCAGGTTTTCGGCCTGGCCACGGACGCCCTGCTCGACCGTATCGGCGCCGGCACCGACTACGTGGCCGCCGGCCACAGCTACTTCACCGCCGAGACGCACATCGTCCATCTGGCCGAACTGCGCGCGGGCGAGGCGATCCACGTGGCGACACAGCTTCTCGCCTCCGACGACAAGCGCATCCACCTGTTCCACACATTGGCCCGCGACAGCGACGGGGCGCCGGCGGCCACCGCCGAACAGATGATGCTGCATGTCGACATGGGCACCAAGCGCGTCGGCCCGGCGCCGCCGGCGGTGCTGGACCGGCTGCGCCCGCTGGTGGCCGCCGATGCGGGCAAGCCCCGCCCCGCCGCCGCCGGGCGCGCGATCGGCCAACGCCCATGAACTTCGGCCTGACCCACGAACAGGAGCTGATCGTCTCCACGGTGCGTGAGTTCGTGGAACGCGAGCTGTACCCGCTGGAGGCGGAGGTCGAGCGCACCGGCGAACTGCCGCGCGAGGTCGGCCGCGAGATCCAGGACAAGGTGTTGGCGCTCGGCTTCTACGCGCCCAACATCCCCGCCGAACATGGCGGCGGCGGGCTGTCGATGCTGGACTTCACCCTGCTGGAGCGGGAGCTTGGCCGCACCAGCATGGCGTTGAACCACTGGTGGGGCCGCCCGTCCAACATCCTGTGCGCCTGCAACGAGGAACAGCGCGAACGCTACCTGCTGCCCTGCGCGCGCGGCGAGCGGATGGATGCGTTGGCGATGACCGAGCCGGATGCAGGCTCCGACGTGCGCGGCATGAAATGCACCGCGCGGCGCGATGGCGGCGACTGGGTGGTGAACGGCACCAAGCACTTCATCAGCCACGCCGATGTCGCCGACTTCATCATCGTGTTCATCGCCACTGGCGAAGAGTCACGCGGGCGACGCCGCATCACCTGCTTCCTGGTCGATCGCGGCACGCCGGGGTTCGAGATCCGCCCCGGCTACGACAGCGTCTCGCACCGTGGCTACCACAACTGCATCCTCTCGTTCGACGAGTGCCGCCTGCCCGACGCGCAGATCCTGGGCGAGGAGGGACGTGGCTTCGAGGTCGCCAACACATGGCTGTTCGCCACCCGCATCACCGTCGCCACCATGTGCGTCGGCCGCGCGCGGCGGGCGTTCGACCTGGCGCTCGACTACGCGGCGCAGCGCCAGCAGTTTGGCCAGAAGATCGGCAAATTCCAGGGCGTCGCGTTCCAGTTGGCCGACAGCATCACCGAAATCGACGCCGCCGACCTGCTGACATTGGCGGCGGCGTGGCGGCTCGACCAGAACCTGCCGGCCAACCGCGAGATCGCACAGGCCAAGCTGTATGCCAGCGAGATGCTGGCCCGCGTCACCGACCGCGCCATCCAGATCCACGGCGGCATGGGGCTGATGCGCGACTTGCCGCTGGAGCGGTTCTGGCGCGACGCGCGGGTGGAGCGCATCTGGGACGGCACCAGCGAAATCCAGCGCCACATCATCGGCCGCGAGTTGCTGCGCCCGCTTGGGGCCTGACGGCATGATGGACCGCCTGCTGCGCCCACGCAGCATCGCCGTGATCGGCGGCAAGCCGGCAGCGGAGGTGATCCGCCAAAACGACCGCCTCGGCTACGACGGCGAGATCTGGCCGGTGCATCCGACGCACGAGGCGGTGGTGGGCCGCCCTGTGTTCCGCAGCATCGCCGACCTGCCGGCGGCACCCGACGCGGTGTTCCTGGCGCTGAACCGGCATTTGACGGTGGCGATGGTGCGGGCGTTGGCCGACCTTGGGGCCGGCGGCGTCATCTGCTACGCCGCCGGCTTTGCCGAGGTTGGCGACGAGGGGCGCCTGTTGCAGTGGCAGCTTCGCGAGGCCGCGCGCGCGATGCCGGTGCTCGGCCCGAACTGCTACGGCACCATCAACTACCTCGACGGCGCGGCGCTGTGGCCGGACCAGCATGGCGGCGTGCGGGTGGCGCGCGGTGTCGCGATCGTCACCCAGTCGGGCAACATCGGCTGCAACCTGACCATGCAGCGGCGCGGCCTGCCGATCGCCTA
>JAYTQW010000400.1:0-2155 GCA_043746535.1 Rhodospirillales bacterium | reverse complement strand
GCCAGCATGTGGGCGCGCAGCTGATGGGTACGGCCGGTGATCGGACGCAGCGCCAGCCAGGTGGCGGTCAGCGCGGCGCGCGAGACGGTGACGAACTCGGTCTCGGCCGGTTCGGCCAGCGGGTCATTCGGCGCGGCCGGCGCCATCATCTCGCGGTCGCCGAATCCCTGCTTGGCGAGCGGCAGCTCGATGACGCCCTCGCCCGGCTTGGGGATGCCAGCCACGATCGCCCAGTAGGTCTTGGTGGCGCGGCGGCGGGCGAAGGCGCCGGCGAGACGGGCCGCGGCGGACGGCGACTTGCCAAGCACCAGCACCCCGGAGGTGTCGCGGTCGAGCCGGTGCACCAGGCGCGGCTTGTGCTCGCCGAACGCGCGCAGCCCCTCCAACATGCCGTCGAGGTGGCGCGAGATGCCGGGACCACCTTGGCTGGGCAGGCCCGGTGGCTTGGCCAGCACGAACAACTGGTCGTCGCGGTAGAGCACCATGCGCTCCATCTCCTGCGTCAGGCGCGGATCGACCGGCAGCCGCTCGGCGGGTGCCTCATCGTCGGCGGGCGCCGGCAATGGCGGGATTCGCACCATCTGCCCGGCAAGCAGGCGCGCATCGGCGCCGACGCGGGCGCCATCGACGCGCACCTGCCCGGTGCGGCACCATTTCTGGATCATCGCTTGGTTCAACACCGGGTAGTGCCGCCGCAGCCAGCGGTCGAGGCGGATGTCGGCCTCGTCGTCGATGACGGCCCGCGTGGTCACAGTCCGGGTGGTCACACTCACGGCGTTCGCTCCTGTCGCAACCGCGCCCAGTGCGCCAGTCTGCGGGCGATCTCGCGCTCGAAGCCACGGTCGCGGGGCTGGTAGTATTCCTGCCGGGCCAGGCCGTCGGGGAAGTAGTCCGCCCCGGAGAAGCCGTCCCCGGTGTCATGGTCATAGGCGTAACCGGCGCCGTAGCCGAGTTGTTTCATCAGCTTGGTCGGCGCATTCAGGATATGCGCCGGCGGCATCAGGCTGCCGGTCGCCCTCGCCGCCGCCTGTGCCGCCTTGAACGCCATGTATGCCGCGTTCGATTTCGGCGCCGTCGCCAGGTACAGCACCGCCTGCGCGATGTTGAGTTCGCCCTCCGGACTGCCGAGCCGCTCGTAGGCCTCCCACGCCGCCAGGGTCTGTGTCAGCGCGTTCGGGTCGGCCAGGCCGATATCCTCGCTGGCGAAGCGGACCATCCGGCGGATGATGTAGCGCGGGTCTTCGCCGCCGGCCAACATGCGCGCGAACCAGTACAGCGCCGCATCGGCATCGGAGCCTCGCATCGACTTATGCAGGGCGGAGATGAGGTTGTAGTGTTCCTCGCGGTCCTTGTCGTACAGCGCCGC
The DNA here is from genome assembly GCA_043746535.1 of Rhodospirillales bacterium. Lineage (GTDB taxonomy): Bacteria > Pseudomonadota > Alphaproteobacteria > Acetobacterales > Acetobacteraceae > CAVRQM01. The sequence goes on along the minus strand of JAYTQW010000400.1, from coordinate 789 downwards.
CCGCTTCGCCAGCAGGTCCGAGAGTGCGGCGACGTCCAGCGACGCGGCATCGGTGGGGAGTGCCGCCAGTTGCTCGGCCATGTTGAGCAGGTAGCGCCCGTCGCCATCGGCCATCGCGCACAGCGTCTCACGCGCCTCCGGTGTCAGGGCCAGTGTGCGGCCAATCGCGGCCTCCGCCCGTTGCAGCAGGGTTTGCAACGCCGCGTCGTCGAGCCGGCGCAGCACCAGCACTTGGCACCGCGAAAGCAGCGCGCCGTTCAGCGCGAACGAGGGGTTTTCGGTGGTGGCACCCACTAGCACCACGGTCCCGGTCTCCACCACCGGCAGGAAGCCGTCCTGCTGGGCGCGGTTGAAGCGGTGGATCTCATCGACGAACAGCAGCGTCGCCTGCCCTGCCGCACGGCGCTGGGTAGCGTCCTCGAACGCACGCTTCAGGTCGGCGACACCGGAGAACACCGCCGAGAGCTGCACGAAGTACAAGTGTGCGGCGTCGGCCAGCAGGCGGGCGATGGTGGTCTTGCCGACTCCGGGCGGTCCCCACAGGATCAGCGAGGCCAGCGAGCCGCGCTCCAACATGCGCGTCAGCGTGCCGGCTGGGCCGGTCAGGTGCTCCTGACCGACGACATCGCCAAGGATTTTGGGGCGTAGGCGATCTGCCAAGGGCGAGGCCAATGGCTCGCCGCCCAGCGCGAGCGTCGCGGTTGGCGGCCTACTCGCTTTCGGAATCCGCGGCCATCTCCAGCGTCGGGCCACTATCCAAGCCCTTGGCGGCCGGATCGCGGTCGACCA
>JAYTQW010000399.1:0-2431 GCA_043746535.1 Rhodospirillales bacterium | reverse complement strand
GCGCAGTTGCTGCGCTTCAGCGGCAACATCAGCCGCACCGCCGGCTTTGTCGGCATGGAGCGCAGCGCGCTGCATCGCAAGCTCAAGCAGCTCGGCATCGGCCTGGAAGACCGCGGCGGCTGAAATCCTGCCTTGTGGTCGCCGCAATGGCGCACTTATCTAAGCCTGCGTCGACCGTGTGTGTGTGCCGCCGGTTCATCCGGCGCGGTCGGGCAAGCGTGCGTGACATTCAAATTGGGCCAGCCCCGAACGTCGGAGACAAATCCGCGTCAGGGCGCCGATTGGCCCGTCAACAAGAAGGACAAGCAACCGTGGCCGCTGAAAAAACGCAGAACGTTCAGGACGTGTTCCTGAACCACGTGCGCAAGAACAAGACCGCCGTGACCGTGTTCCTGGTCAATGGCGTGAAGCTGCAAGGCATCATCACCTGGTTCGACAACTTCTCGGTGCTGCTGCGCCGCGACGGGCACACGCAACTGGTCTATAAGCACGCCATCAGCACGGTCATGCCGGGCGCCCCGATCCAGTTGTTCGACGGCCCGCGCACCGAGGCCAGCGAGGCGGACGCGCCGCCGCCAGCGCCGGTGTCGGCCACCCGCCTCACCATGCGCCCGCGCGAGCCGGTTCCCGTTGACCACGATTGAGCCGCGCGGCGGCGGCCACGCCGTCGACTCAGGACCGACCCGCGCCGCTGTCATCCTGCCTTGGGACAAACCCAGCGTGGCCGATCGCACCGGCCCCGACGCCAGCCGCGCTGCCGACGCGCGGCTGGCGGAGGCGGTCGGGCTGACTGCCTCGATCGGGCTGCTGGTGGTCCACTCCGCCATCCTGCCGCTGCGTCGCAAGCCGGCGACGCTGCTGGGCGAGGGCCAGGTCGAGGCGCAGGGCCAGTTCATCGCTGCGCAGGATGTCGCCGTGGTGGTGCTGGACGCGCAGCTTTCGCCGGTGCAGCAGCGCAACCTGGAGCGCGCCTGGAAGTGCAAGGTGATCGACCGCACCGGGTTGATCCTGGATATCTTCGGCGAGCGCGCGGTCACCCGCGAAGGCTCGTTGCAGGTCGAACTGGCGCATCTGGACTACCAGCGCAGCCGACTGGTGCGATCCTGGACCCATCTCGAGCGGCAGCGCGGCGGCTTCGGCTTCCTGGGCGGTCCCGGCGAGACGCAGATCGAGGCGGACCGGCGGCTGATCGACGACCGCATGGTGCGGTTGAAAAAGGAGTTGGAGCAGGTCCGTCGCACCCGCGGCCTGCACCGCACCGCCCGCAAGCGCACGCCGTTTCCGGTGGTGGCGCTGGTCGGCTACACCAACGCCGGCAAATCGACGCTGTTCAACGCCATGACCGGGGCCGAGGTGGTGGCGCGCGACCAGTTGTTCGCAACGCTCGACCCCACCATGCGCGGCCTGCAACTGCCCAGCGGCCGGCGGGTGATCCTGTCGGACACGGTGGGCTTCATCAGCGAGCTGCCGACCGAACTGGTCGCCGCCTTCCGCGCCACGCTGGAGGAGGTGGCGGAGGCGGAAGTGATCTTGCATGTCCGCGACGCGGCCCACCCCGACAGCTCCGCCCAGCGCGGCGACGTGGACGCGGTGCTGGATGGCATGGTGAAGGACGGCGCACTGCACGCCGAGTGGCGCAGCCGCACCATCGAGGTGATGAACAAGGCCGATCTGCTCGGTGGCGTCGACCAGGTGTCGCTGCGGCCCAACATGATCGCCGTCTCGGCGCTGACCGGGGAAGGCCTGGCCGACCTTGCCGCCCTGATCGACCAGCGCATCGCGGCGGCGATGGAGGTGGTCGACTACGTGATCCCGCCGGAAGACGGTGCCCGCATCGCCTGGCTGTACCAGCACGGCGAGGTGCTGGCGCGCAGCGACGGCGAGGATGCGATCAACCTGACCGTGCGGCTGCTGGCGGCCGACCGCACGCGCTTCGAACATCCCAGCGCGCATGGTGTCGCGTGACCGAGTTTTCGGCGCGGGAACTGGCTACCCTCGGCCTGTTGCTGCGCGCGGCATCGCGGTCCGAAATCATGCCGCGCTTCCGCAGGCTCGGGCCGGAGAACGTGCGCACCAAATCCGGGCCGTTCGACTTCGTGACCGACGCCGACGAGGCGGCGGAGCGCATGATCACCGCCGGGCTGCTGCATCACTTCCCAGGCTGCCGGGTGATCGGCGAGGAGGCGGTGGCAGCCGATCCCGCCCTGCTGGCGGGGCTGGGCGATGCCGAACTGGCGTTCGTGGTCGATCCGATCGACGGCACCGCCAATTTTGCCGCCGGCCTGCCGCTGTTCGGTTGCATGGCGGCGGCAATCAATCACGGCCGGGTGGTGGCGGCGGCGATCCACGATCCGGTGTGCGACGACACCGCCTTTGCCCGCCATGGCGCCGGCGCCTGGGCCGAGAGCGCGGATGGGCAACGGACCGAGTT
>JAYTQW010000398.1:0-13905 GCA_043746535.1 Rhodospirillales bacterium | reverse complement strand
CAGAACCACGACCAGACCGGCAACCGCGCCATGGGCGAGCGGCTGTCGGTGCTGGCCGACCCGGAGGCGTTGCGCGCCGCCACGGCGCTCCTGCTGCTGTCGCCGCAGATACCGCTGATGTTCATGGGCGAGGAGGACGGCAGCATAGCGCCGTTCCTGTTCTTCACTGACCACCACGACGAGCTTGCCGATCAGGTGCGCGAGGGCCGCCGCCGCGAGTTCGCGCATTTTGCCGCGTTCAGCGACCCGGCCCGGCGCGAGCAAATTCCCGATCCGAATGCTCTGGCGACATTCGAGATGTGCCGCCTCGACCCCGCCGACCATGACCCGGAGACGGCGGCCCATGTGCGGCGGTTGCTCGCCCTGCGTCATCGTGAGTTGTTCCCCCGCCTGGAAGGGTCGCGCAGCCTGGGCGCCTCGGCGCTGTCCGATGCCGCGGTGATCGCACGCTGGCTGCTGGGCGACCAGTCGGAACTGCTGATCGCCACCAATTTCGGCCCGGCGCCGGTCGCGGTGGAGCCAACTGGAGGCTCGCTGCTGTTCGAGAGCCATGCCGGGGATGCCGACCAGTTTTCCAACGGCACGCTGCGGCCCCGCAGCACCGTCGCATTCCTGCTGGAGCGAACATGAGCGAAGCATCCCTGCGGGCCTTGGCCGAGGCCTGCGGGATCCTCACGCGCTGGCGTGATGTCCATGACCAGATGCATGACGTGGCTCCCGACACGCTCCGCCGGGTCCTGACCGCCACCGGAATCGCGGCGGCGAGCGACGCGGAGGTAACGGCGAGCGCTGAGCGCCTGCGTGCGGACGAGGGCACGCTGCCGCCGCTGCTGACCGCGTTGCAGGACACGCCATTCGATGTTCCCGGCGCCTACACCGTGACGTTGGAGGACGGGCGCAGCATCTCCGGCAGCGATCGGGCGCAGTTGTCGGAGATCGGCTATCACACGCTCACCTGCGCTGGGCGGACGGTGACGCTGGCGGTGGCGCCGAGGCGCTGTCCCGGGTTGCCATCCGGGCGTCCCTGGGGCATCGCCGTGCAGTTGTACAGCCTGCGGCGGGACGGCGATGGCGGCATCGGCGACTTCGGCGCATTGCGCGACTTCGTGACCGTCGCCGCCGCACAGGGCGCGGACGCGGTGGCGATCAGCCCGGTTCACGCACAGTTCTCCAGCGATCTCGGCCGCTTCAGCCCGTATGCGCCGTCCAGCCGCATCATGCTCAACGTGCTGCACGCGCAGGCTCCGGGCGACGCGGCGCTGGAGGCGCTGGATCTGGTCGACTGGCCAACTGCCGCCCGGCACCGCCTGGTTCGCCTGCGCGCCGAGTTCAGCCTCGTCACCGATCGCACCGCGCTGGATTCCTATCGGCTGAAGATGGGCGACGCCCTGGAACGTCACGCCCGATTCGAGGCATTGCACGCGCATTTCTACGGTGCCGACCCGGCGCAATGGAGTTGGCACGACTGGCCGGAACAGTACCGCCAGCCCGGCGACCCGGCGGTCGGCGCGTTCGCCGCCGCGCATACCGAGGACGTGGCGTTCCATGCCTGGTTGCAGTTCCGGGCCGACCAAGGTCTCGCTGAGGCACAGACGGCGGCGCGCGCGGCGGGCATGCGCATCGGCCTGATATCCGATCTGGCGGTCGGCACCGATGGCGGCGGCAGCCACGCCTGGAGCCGCCAGGACGAGACCATGATCGGACTCAGCATCGGCGCCCCGCCCGACCTGCTCAACGAGCAGGGCCAGAACTGGGGCATCGCCGCGTTCTCGCCGGTCGGACTGCGGCGCAACGGCTACACCGCGTTCATCGAGATGCTGCGCGCGGCGTTACGCAACGCCGGCGGCGTCCGCATCGATCACGTCATGGGGCTGCAACGGCTCTGGGTGGTGCCGGCCGGCCTTGGCGCCCAGGACGGCGCCTACCTCACCTTCCCGATCGACGACATGCTGCGGCTGGTGGCGCTGGAGGCGCATCGCCACGACGCGGTGGTGTTCGGCGAAGACCTCGGCACCGTGCCGGACGGCTTTCAGGAGCGATTGATCGGCGCTGGCCTGTTCGGGATGCGGGTGTTGTGGTTCGAGCGTGATGGCGACCGTTTCCGCCCGCCGCACGAATGGTCGGCGCAGGCGGTCGGCATGACCAGCACCCACGACCTCGCCACCGTCGCCGGCTGGTGGAGCGGGCGCGACCTGGAATGGCGCGAGCGCATGGGCTGGGTGCCCGATCCCGATGCCGAACGACGCCAACGCGCGCATGACCGCGACCTGCTGTGGGACGCCTTCCGCCAGTCCGGCGCAGCCGAGGGCGATGCGCCGCCACCCGGACAACCTAACCTCGCCACCGATGCGGCGTTGCGCCATGTCGCCCGCGCCGCCTGTGAGTTCGTGCTGTTGCCGTTGGAGGACGTGCTGGCCCGCGTCGAACAACCGAATTTGCCCGCCACGCTGGACGAGCACCCGAACTGGCGGCGGCGGATGCCGGGGCCGGCTTCCGCCCTGCTCGACACGCCGGAGGTAAAAGCCCGCCTGTCCGGCTTCCGCGACGCGCGGGGGCGGACATGACTCTGGTGCGGGCGACGGCTCGCCTGCAATTCCACCGCGACTTCCCGCTCGATCACGCCACCGCGCTGGTGCCGTATTTCAGCAGGCTCGGCATCAGCCACATCTATGCCTCGCCGTTGCTGAAGTCGCGGCCCGGCTCGACGCATGGCTACGACATCGTCGATCACAACACGATCGACCCCGAACTGGGTGGCGAGCCGGCGCTGCGACGGCTGGTGGCGGCGTTGCGCGGCCATGGCATGGGGCTGATCCTCGACATCGTACCCAACCACATGGGCGTCGGCGGCAGCGACAACGCCTGGTGGCTCGACGTGCTGGAATGGGGCCGTGCCTCGCCGTTCGCGACCTATTTCGACATCGACTGGGAACCGCCCGACCCGACCCTGCGCGGCAAGCTGCTGGCGCCGTTCCTGGGTGCGTCCTACGGCACCGCATTGGCGGACGGTGCCATCGTGCTGAAGTTCGACCCGAACGACGGGCGGTTCTTCGCCTCGGTCTATGACTCGCACCGCTTCCCGATCAACCCGCGCGACTACCCCGCCATCCTGCGCGCGGCCGGCGGCGCGCTGGACGATTTGGCGGGGCTGTTCGCCGAGTTGTCCGGCAGCAACCGCGATGCCATGCGCGACCGCGCGGCCACCGGGCGTCAGGCGCTGCTGAAGGCATACCGCGACCGCCGCGACGACTTCACCCGCGCGCTGGCCGCCTTCGACCCGGCGCGGGAGGACAGCCGCGACCGGCTGCATCTGTTGCTGGAACGGCAGGCGTATCGGCTGGCGTGGTGGCGGGCGGCGTCGGACGAGATCAACTGGCGCCGCTTCTTCGACATCAACGGCCTCGCCGGCGTACGCGTCGAGGTGCCGGAGGTGTTCGACGCCACCCACGCCACCATCCTGCGGCTGTACGGCGAGGGGCTGATCGACGGCGTGCGGGTGGACCATGTGGACGGGCTGGCGGACCCGCGCGGCTATTGCCGCAAGCTGCGCCGGCAGTTGCAGGCGGCACAGGCGCTGCGTCCGGCCACGCTCGGCGTCGAGGCGCCGATCCTGTGGGTCGAGAAAATCCTGTTCGCGCATGAGCGGCTGCCGACCGACTGGCTGACCGACGGCACCACCGGCTACGACTTCATGAACGAAGTTTCCGCCGTGCTGCACGACCCCGCCGGCGAGGGTCCGCTGACGCATCTGTGGACCAGCCTGACCCACCGGCCGGGCGATTTCGAGGCCGAGTCGCAGCCGGCCCGGCGGCAGATTCTGCGGGAGGCGCTGTCCAGCGAACTCTGGGCTACGGCGGCGGCGTTCCACCGCGTCCTGCGCCGCAATATCGCCACACGCGACTGGACACTTACCTTGGTCCGCCGCGGCCTTGAGGAGATATTAGTGCACTTCCACACCTATCGCATCTACGCTGGGCCAGGTGGCGCGTCGGACACCGACGCACGCGACCTCGCCTGGGCGATGGCAGGGGCGAAGCGCACCACGCGGGTCGCCAACTGGGGCGTGCTCGACCGGCTGGGCGAGATCATCGCCGGCGAGGGTATCCGCGCCGTCCCGGCCGGCACGCTGCGCCAGGAGCGGCTGCGCGCCATGGTGCGCTTCCAGCAGCTCTCGGCGCCCACGGCGGCGAAATCGGTCGAGGACACCGCGTTCTACCGCTATGGCCGGTTGCTGAGCCGCAACGAAGTCGGCTCCGAACCGTCGCAGTTCGCGCTCCCGGTCGCCAGCTTCCATGCCAGTGCGCGTGAGCGTCAGCGCCGTCTGCCGCGCGCCCTGCTCGCCACCGCCACCCATGACCACAAACGCGGCGAGGACACCCGCGCGCGGTTGGCGGTGCTGAGCGAGTTGCCCGACGAGTGGGAGGCGGCGCTGGCGCGCTGGATGCGCCTGAACGCGCCGCTGCGGCGTGAGGTCGATGGCGGCGACGCGCCTGACGCCGCCGACGAGGTGATGATCTACCAGACGCTGGTAGGCGCTTGGCCGCTCGACCTGCAACCGGACGATGCCGACGGGCTGGCGGCCTATCGTGGGCGCGTCGAGGGCTGGCTGGAGAAGTCATTGCGCGAGGGCAAGCGGCGCAGCGAATGGGCGGAGCCGAACGCCGCCTATGAGACCGCGTGCCGCGAGTTCCTGGCGCAATGCCTCGACCCCGCCCGCTCCGCCCCGGTGGTGCGCGAACTGTTCGAGTTCGCCAGCCGGATCGCCCCCGCCGGTGCCGCGAACGGCTTGGCACAGGCGCTGCTGCGGCTCACCAGCCCGGGCATTCCCGACCTGTACCAGGGCACCGAGTTCTGGGACCTGTCGCTGGTCGATCCCGACAACCGCCGCCCGGTCGAGTGGACCAGCCGCGAGCGGGCTCTGGAGGCGGGATCGTCGCCAGCCGACCTGCTCGACTCGTGGCGGGACGGGCGGGTGAAACAGGCGCTCATCGGCCACGCGCTGGCGCTGCGGGAGCGGGCGCCGACGCTGTTCGCACTTGGCGCCTACCTGCCGCTGGCGATCGAGGGACCGGCGGCCGAGCATGCGCTGGCGTTCGCCCGCGTGCATGAGGGACGCGCCATCGTCGTGGTGGCCGGGCGGCTGATGGCTCGCCTCTTATCGGATAACGCAACTGTGTTGCAGACGGACCATACCGCGTTGAGCGGAACGGTTGTCTTACTTCCGCGTAATCTATCAACTCGGCGCTGGACGGACGTGCTGGGTGGAACCAACGCCACGGGGGGTTCCGTCAACGGCGCATCGCGCCTACGTCTGTCCGACTTGCTCGCCAAATTGCCCGTAGCGTTGCTGGAGGCCTGATGACCCGGCTTGTCGTCATATCCAACCGTGTTCCCGTCCCGTCCGCCGGCCAGCAGGCGGGCGGGCTGGCGGTCGCTTTGGACGGGTTGATGGAGAAGCGCGGCGGATTGTGGTTCGGCTGGAGCGGCGCCGTGAACGAGGACGCGCCGCAGCGCCCGGTGCGCGTGGTGCATGAGGGCGGCATCGACTACGCCACCGTCGACCTGACCCAGGACGAGCACGACCGCTACTACAACAACTTCTCCAATGGCGTGCTGTGGCCGTTGCTGCACACCATGCCCGAGTTGATGCAGTACGACCGCCACGACGCGCGGGTGTACCGCGACGTGAACATGCGGCTGGCGGCGGCGGTGGCGCCGTTGCTGAACCCGTCCGACGTGATCTGGGTGCATGACTACCACCTGCTGCCGCTGCCGGCGGCGCTGCGGCGGAGCGGGGTGCGCAACCCGGTCGGCTTCTTCCTGCATATCCCGTTTGCCTCTGTCGACGTGCTGAGCGCCGCGCCGGAGATGGTCGGCTACGTGCGCGACCTGCTGGAAAGTGACCTGATCGGCTTCCAGACCGAAAACGACCTGACCAATTTCGCCACAGCCGCCGAGCAACTGGCCGGTGCCTCGCGCGCCCATGGCAACATGCTGGCGGTGCCGGGCGGGCGGCGGGTGCGGCTGGGCGTGTTCCCGGTCGAGATCGAGCCGCGCAGCTTCGCCCGCATGGCCGAGGAAATGGCCGCCGATCCCGCCGTTGAAAGCCTGAAGCGCAGCCTGCAAGGCCAGAAGCTGATCTTCGGCGCCGACCGCCTCGATCCCACCAAAGGCTTGCTGCAACGCATCTCCGGCCTGCGTACGCTGCTCGACAAACGGCCGGGCTGGCGGCGGCAGACGACCATGCTGCAAATCGCGGCCACCTCCCGCAAGGAGGTGAATGCCTACCGCAACCTGCGCGCCGCCCTGGACCGTGAGGCCGGGGCGCTGAATGCCGACCTGGGCGATCCCGACTGGCTGCCGTTGCGGCTGGTGTCGCGCGGCGTCGACCGCGCCACCGTCGCCGGCTACATGCGCATGGCGCAGGTGGGGCTGGTGACACCGCTGCGCGACGGCATGAACCTGGTCGCCAAGGAGTTCGTCGCGGCGCAGGACCCGGCCAACCCCGGCGTGCTGGTGCTGTCGCGCTTCGCTGGCGCGGCGCAGCAACTGGACGCGGCCGTGCTGGTCAACCCGCACGACAACGACGCCATGGCCGATGCCATCCACACCGCGTTGGTGATGCCGCTGGCCGAACGGCAGCTTCGCTGGCGCTCGCTATGGGCCGCGCTGGAGGACCGCTCGCCATTGGGATGGGGTCGCAGCTTCGTCACCGCCCTGCTGCGCGCCGCAGCCCCGCCGGCTCCGGTGGCCGACCGCGCGGTACGGCTGTTGCCGCGCGAGGACGGGTCGCGGCTGACCGGCGACCAGGCAACCGGGGACCGGCTGCCGCCGCCGTTACGGCCGGGCAGCGAGATGGCGGCGGGCGGCCATCGCTCCACCCATTAGCGTCACCCGTCGCCACCGCTTGGCGGCGATACCCGGCGACGGCATCGGGCCGGAGGTGATCGCCGCCGGGTTGGAGGTGCTGGACGCGGTCGCCGTGCGCGATGGCGGTTTTACGTGGGATGTCGAGACATTCGGCTGGGGTTCCGGGCACTACCGCCGTCATGGCGTGATGATGCCCGCGGACGGGCTGGACCGGCTCCGCGACTGCGACGCGATCTACTTCGGCGCGGTCGGCGACCGCGAGGTGCCGGACCACGTGACATTGTGGGGCCTGCGGCTGGCGATCTGCCAGGGGTTCGATCAGTACGCCAACATCCGGCCAACCCGGATCCTGCCCGGCATCGCCGGCCCGTTGCGCGATGTCGTCGCCGGCGACCTGGATTGGCTGATCGTGCGGGAGAACAGCGAGGGCGAGTATGCCGGCGTCGGCGGGCGCGCGCATCGCGGCCACAGCATCGAGGTTGCCACCGAGGTTGCGATTTTCACCCGCACCGGCGTCGAGCGCATCATGCGGTTCGCCTTTGCCGCCGCTCAGGCCCGTCCTCGCCGGAAGCTGACGGTGGTGACCAAGAGCAACGCGCAACGCTATGGCTTGGTGCTGTGGGATGAGATCGCCGCCGAGGTCGCGGGCGACTTCCCGGACGTGGCCTGGGACCGCGAGCTGGTCGATGCGATGGCGGCGCGCATGGTGCGGCGGCCGCGATCGGTGGACACTGTCGTCGCCACCAACCTGCATGCCGACATCCTGTCCGACCTCGCAGCCGCCCTGGCCGGCAGCATGGGTGTGGCGCCGACCGGCAACATCGACCCGCAGCGGCGCTACCCCTCCATGTTCGAGCCGATCCACGGCTCGGCGTTCGATCTGGTCGGGCGCGGTATCGCCAATCCGGTCGCAAGTTTCTGGAGCGCGGCGCTGATGCTGGAGCATCTGGGTGAGGCCAGCGCCGCGCGGACGCTGATGCAGGCGGTCGAGCAGGTCTGCGCCGCAGGCATCCTGACCCCCGACCTGGGTGGCCGCGCCACCACCGCCGAAGTCACCTGCGCGGTGTGCGACGCGGTGCGCGGCGGCAACCGGGAGCCGGCGTAGCGGCTCAGTCGGCACCCGTCCGCTTCCGCAACTGGACGAGGCTCACCGGGCGGAACCCGCGCGCGTCGACACCCACGTCATACTGGCGACGCAGCGGCTTAAGCCGGCCATGGCTGTGGCCATGCAGGTCGAGGGCGCCACGCCCCATGCCGTTCCAGGTGCGTAGTGCGTAGTGGCACAGCACCAGCGCCACGCCATCGACGACCAGTTCCAGATACGGCTGCACGCTGGACCAGCCGGCCAGCCTGGTGATCGCCGGCGGGTCGTTGTTGCCGGTCAGCAGGTGCTTGCGGCCATGCAGCCGGTCGAGCAGCCTACCGGGATCGGGATGGCGCACCGCGAAATCGCCGAGATGGTACAGCTCGTCATCCGGCGCCACCGCCTCGTTCCAGGCCGCCAGCATTGCAGCGTCCATCTCCGCCACGCTGGCGAATGGCCGCCGGTACAGCGTGCGGGCGCCGGAGTGGCCGAAATGCGTGTCGGCGGTGAACAGGATGGCCATGACAACGCTCCGAACGCAGGGCCGCCCGCCGCGTTGGCTGGGCAGGAGGATCACACATGGCAATTCTGTTCCCCGCCATCGGCGCCGCGGTCGCGATAGCCGGCGGCGACAAGCTCGCGGGCGACCGCGCCTATATCGGCCTGTTCCGCCGGCTTGGCTGGAGCCGCAACGCCTTGGCCACCGCCGGCGTGGCGGAGGTTTTGGGTGGATTGCTGATGGCCCGGCGCGGCTCGCGCAGGCTTGGCGGCGCGCTGGTCGCGGCGGCGTCGGCGGCGGTGCTGGTCAGCGAGTTGCAGCACCGCGACGGCAAGCTGGCGGCGCCGCGCAGCCTGATGATGCTGGCCGGCGTGATGGCGGTGCTGGCGCCCGGACGCCGCTAGTCGGGGTCGGGCTGCTCCGGGTCGGGCCAGGACGAGAACGCCTGCGTCATCGGCAGTTCGGCGCGGGCCTCCGGGATCGGCGGCTCCGGCTCGGCGGCCACGCCGGGCACCTGCATCTCGCCAAGATAGGCCTGCTTGATGATATCGTTCTCGGCCAGATCGGACGCCTTGCCGGACAGCACCACCATGCCGGTTTGCAGCACGTAGCCGCGATGGGCGATCGAAAGCGCCATGGCGGCGTTCTGCTCGACCATGAAGATTGCCACCCCCTGCCGGTTGATCGTCTGGATGATGTCGAACACCTGCTCCACATAGAGCGGTGACAGACCCATCGACGGCTCGTCCATGCAGATCAGCCGGGGCCGCGCCATTAGCGCCCGCCCGATCGCCACCATCTGCTGCTCGCCGCCGGACAGCGTGCCGGCGAGTTGCGAGCGGCGCTCCTTCACACGAGGGAACAGCGAGTAGACCCGCTCCAGATCCTCGTCGAACTGCGCGCCGCGTTTCTGCGTGTAGGCGCCCATCTCCAGGTTTTCGAAGATGGTCATGCGCGGGAACAGCCGCCTCGCCTCCAGCACCGGGGCGATGCCGCGCCGCACCCGCTCGCTGGTCGACAGCCGCTCGATCGGTTGGCCGTCGAACAGCACGCTGCCCCGGGTCGGGCGGACCACGCCCATGATGGTTTTCATGGTGGTCGACTTGCCACAGGCATTGCCGCCCAGGAGGCTGACGATCTCACCATGGCCGATGGTGTAGTTGACCGCCTTCAGGACATGCAGGTCGCCGTAATAGGTATCGACATCGCGAAACTCCAGCAGCGGCGTCCCTTCCGCAGCGGCATCACGCGGCATGGACCGAGGCCTCCTTCATGGCGGCGGCGGTGGCGGCGCGGCCCAGATAGGCGCGCAGCACCTCCTCATCCCTACGCACCTCGGCAGGCAGGCCCTCGGCGATCTTGTCGCCATGGTCGAGCACCACGACCTTGTCGGCCAGTTGCGTGACCACATCGAGCTTGTGCTCGATCAGCAGGATGGTGAGGCCGAGGTCCTTCAGGCTCTTGATCTGCTCCGCCAATTCCAGCGTCTCGGCCGGGTTCATGCCTGCGGTCGGCTCGTCCAGCAGCAGGATCTTCGGCTTGCTGGCCAGTGCGCGGGCGATCTCGACGCGGCGGCGGTTGGCGTATGACAGGCCGCCGACCGCTTGCGCCACGCGCGGCGTCAGCCGGTTGCCGAACAGGTCGATGATGGCAAGCGCCCAGGCCCGCGCCCCGGCCTCCTCGCGCTGAGTGCGCGGCAGTCGCAGCACCGCGCCGACCGCGCCGGTACGCAGCCGCGCGTGCTGGCCGACCAGCACGTTCTGCAACACGCTCAATGTCGGGAACAGGCGGATGTTCTGGAACGTGCGGGCAACACCGCGACGCAGGATCTCGTGCGGGGCAAGGCCGAGCAGTTCGGCGCCATGGAACAGGATGCTGCCGCCGGTGGCGGGCGTGAGGCCGGTGATGACGTTGAACAGCGTCGACTTGCCGGACCCGTTCGGACCGATCACCGCCACCACGCTGCCGGCCGGCACGGTGAGATCGACCTTGTTCAGTGCCACCAGCCCGCCGAAGCGCACGGTCACGCCACGGATGTCGAGCGCGATGCCGCCCTCGGTGTCCTGGCGGCCAAGCGCCGAGATGTCGCCGAAGCCGCCGCGCCGCACGCTGGCGACGTTCTGCGCCTCGAACGACAGCGCCGCCTGCTTGCGGGTGGCCGGGATCAGCCCGTCGCGGCGGAACAGCATCATCAGCACCAGGATGACGCCGAAGATCAGCTCGATCCCGCGCGTGAGGTCGATCTGTTGCAGCCAGTCGTTGCCGATAGCCTCGCCGAGGCTGTGCAGCCAGTCGGTCGCATCCGGCAGCACCCAGGATTGCAGCAGTTGCAGCGACAGCGCGCCGAGCACCACGCCCCAGACGCTGCCGAGGCCGCCCAGCACCACCATCACCAGGATCATCACCGAAACCGGGAAGCCGAACATCTCCGGCGTCGCGGTCTGTAGCTTGGCGACGTAAAACACGCCGGTCATGCCGGCGAAGGCGGCGCCAATGGCGAACGCCAGCAACTTGGTGCGCACCAGATCGACGCCCATGGCGCTGGCCGCCGTCTCGTCCTCGCGGATCGCCATCCAGGCGCGGCCGATGCGGCTGTCACGCAGGCGGATGCTGATGAAAATCAGCAGCACCATCAGGCCGAGGCCGACATAGTAGTACGGCAGCGCGTCGATGCCGAAGTTGTAGCCGAGCAGCCGTGGCGCCTGCACGCCGTTCAGCCCGGCGGCGCCGTTGGTGACGCTCGGCGTGTTGCGGGCAATGATCGGCACGATCTCGCCAAATCCGAGTGTGACAATAGCGAGGTAGTCGCCGCGCAGCCGCAATGTCGGCGCCCCGAACAGCACGCCGAAGCCGGCGGCGATGAGGCCCGCCAGCGGCAGCGCCAGCCAGAACGACAGCGTGAAATGCACCAGGTCGCCGCCGCCCTGGTTGATCTTCTCGACCAGATGCAGCACGGCCAGCGGCTCCCATCCCGGGCTCCACGGCGGCAACAGCTGATAGGAGGTCAACACGCCGTAGGTGTAGGCGCCGATGGCGAAGAACGCCGCGTAGCCGAGGTCGAGCAGACCGGCGAAACCGACCACGATGTTGAGACCCAGCGCCAGCACGGCGTAGGCGGTGGCATTGGCCATGCTGTCCAAGTTGGCGTCGTCGTCGATGATGAACGGCAGCGCCAGCATGAACGCGGTGAGGAAAATGAACGCCCAGATGCGATCGCCACGTGGCGCTTCGGCGCTGAATGGGTTCTTCAGGCGGAAGCCGGCCGATGACGCCATGCGGCGGGTCTCCTGCTCAGGACTTGTTCGGGGCGACGCGGCCGAGCAGGCCGGACGGGCGCAGCACCAGCACCAGCACCAATATCGAGAAGATGATCACGTCGGTCCAGGAGGTTGAGATGAGCTGGCCGCCCATCGCCTCGATCAGCCCGATGATGAGACCGCCCAGCATCGCGCCGGGCACGTTGCCGATCCCACCCAGCACGGCGGCGGTGAAGGCGCGCAATCCGGCGGTGAAGCCGATCACGTAACTGGTGAAGTTGTAGTAGAGGCCAAAGATCAGGCCGCACGCGCCCGCCAGGGCGGAGCCGAGGAAGAATGCCATGATGATGACCTGGTCGACCTCGACCCCCATCATCCGCGCGGCCTCCGGATCCTGTGCCGTGGCCCGCATCGCCTTGCCGATCCGGGTGTACTGCACCAGGAAGGTCAGCCCGCCCATCAGCACCACGCACAATATCCAGATCAGCACCTCGCGCAGCCGCAGCACCGCGCCGCCGATCGCCCAATGGGTGCTCGGCAACGGGTTGGGGAAGTTCTTCGCGTCGGCGCCCGAGGAAAGCAGCACCAGGTTGAACAGGATGTAGGAGACGCCGATGGTGGTGATCATCGCCGCCGGGCCTTTCACATGGCGCAACGGCCGCAGGCAGATGCGTTCGATGGCAACGCCGAGCAGGCCGGACACCAGCATCGTCACCACCAAAGCCACGGCCAGCACGCCGACCAGGGCGAAGCCGGACATGACGGTGGACTGCCCCGCCAGGCCGAACTGCTGCAACGTGTACATGGCGACAAAGCTGCCGACCATGAACACATTGAAATGCGAAAAGTTTATCAGCTCCAGGATGCCGTAAACCAGGGTGAAGCCGAGGGCGAGCAACGCATACATCGCCCCCAGGCTCACACCGTTGATAAGCTGCTGCACCAGCAGGTCGGTGGCCGTCACGGCTTCTGTCCCGATTGCGGCGTCAGGACTGCGGCGCGACGCCCAGGTACTTGTACTGGTGCGCCAGATCGTCGAGCGGGAACGCATCGTTCTTGTGCGCCTGGAACACGCTGACCACCCGGTTCTTGATGTCGCCGTTCTCGTCGAACGCCACCGGGCCTTGCAGCGTGGTGATCGATATCGCCGCCAGCGTGCTGCGCATGGTGTCGCGGTTGACCGGCTTCTTGGCGGCCACCAGCTTGGCAGCCGAGGCGATGTAGGCCTGCGTCGCGTCGTAGGCGCACACCGCGTAGTCGTCCGGCGCCACCTTGAACTCGGCCTTGTACTTCACGACCCAGTTGGCCAGCGCCGGGTCCTCGTTCACATGCGGCGCCGCGACGGTGGCATACCAGTTTTCGGCCGCCGGATAGCCGGCGCCGGTGAACATCTCCGGGTCCTGCACGCCGTCGCCACCCGCCTTGATGATGCCGGGGAGGATTTCATAGGACTGCTTCACCAGCTTCACGCCGGCCTGCATGGTGCCGCCGTAGTAGAGCGCGTCGGGGCTCATCGACTTGATCTTGGTCAGGATCGCGGCGTAGTCGGCCGCCTTCGGATCCAGCTTGTCGCGGCCCAGGATCTTGATCCCCTTGGCCTCCGCCTGGTGCTGGAACGCATCGGCCAGGCCCTCGCCATAGGCGCCGCTGTCATCGAGCACGAACACGCTCTTCACCTTCAGCACCTCGGCGAAGTAGTTCGCCATGTTCGGCCCCTGGTAGGCGTCGGTGGCGACGGTGCGGAAGAACACGGTCTTGCCGGCCGGGCGGAACTGGGCGGC
Source organism: Rhodospirillales bacterium (assembly GCA_043746535.1). Lineage (GTDB taxonomy): Bacteria > Pseudomonadota > Alphaproteobacteria > Acetobacterales > Acetobacteraceae > CAVRQM01. The sequence goes on along the minus strand of JAYTQW010000398.1, from coordinate 414 downwards.
GAACTTCGGGTCGGTCAGGTCGGGATTGGTCGCCGATGGGGTGATCATCGGCAGGTTGCCCATGCTCAGGATCGGCGTCATCGCCTTGGCGGCGCCCGACATCTGCGGCCCGACGATGCCGACCACCGCCTTGTCGGAGACGAACTTGCGCGCGTTGGTGGCGGCCTGCGCCGGATCGTACTGGCCGGCGGTGGCGGTACCGTCGTCCAACGTGTAGATGACCAGCTTGTAGCCCTTCACGGCGTGGGCGGCGTTCGCCTCCTCCAACGCCATCTTCACGCCGTTCTCCTGCAACAGCGCGCCCTGCGCGTCGCCGCCGGTCAGCGATGCGCCCATGCCGATCTTCAGCACCTTGTCGGCGGCGAGTGCCACAGGAGCCGCGATGGCGCCGATGAGGGCGGTGGCCGCAACGGC
>JAYTQW010000397.1:0-1992 GCA_043746535.1 Rhodospirillales bacterium | reverse complement strand
CGCCGACCACGGACAGAAGCACGAAACCGGCGGTTGGATACATTCTGAGCTTGACGACCAAAGGCCCATTACAGAAGCAACGGAACCAAAACTGCATTTTAGCTCTCGTCGTCCATGATGGTGGGATCGCGGAGCGGTCGAAGCTCTCTGCGGGCGATTGGGTCGGGCAGGATGAAGGCGTAGCGACCGAGCATGTTGATGTGGTCGAAACCGAGCGGCGACAGCCGGGCCACGTCCTCCGGGCGCACGTCGAAGCCCTCGGCACGGAGCTGGTTCAGCGCGGCGTCCATGTAGATCGTATTCCACAGCACAATGACGTTCACCACCAAGCCAAGCGAGCCGAGTTGGTCTTCCTGACCTTCGCGGTAGCGCTGCCGCAGTTCGCCCCGCTTGCCATGGAACACGACGCGGGCAAGCTGATGGCGGCCCTCGCCACGGTTGAGTTGGACCAGAATGCGCCGCCGGTAGGCTTCGTCGTCGATGAAGCGGAGCAGGTAGAGCGTCTTGATCAGCCGTCCCAGCTCCTCTAATGCGCGGGCCAGCTTGGTCGGGCGGTACTTGGTTTGCAGGGTGCGGATCAGGCCCGCGGCCTGCACAGTGCCGAGCTTGAGCGAGCCTGCCAGGCGCAGCAGATCCTCCCAGTGCTGGACGATGAGCTTCACGTTGATGCGCTGGGCGGCCAACTCGTCCAGGGCGCCATAGTCGGCCTTGCCATCCACGCGCCAGAACCGCGTCCCGCCGATGTCGGCCAGACGCGGGCTGAACTGGTAGCCCAGGAGATGAAAGATGCCGAAGATCGTGTCGGTGTAGGCGCCGGTGTCGGACATGATCTCGGTCGGCTGCAGCTCGGTTTGCTGCTCCAGCACCACGGAAAGCAGCGTGAGGCTGTCGCGCAGGGTGCCGGGCACGGTGACGCCATTCAGCCCGGTGAACTGGTCCGAGACCAGGTTGTAGAACGTGACCCCACGCTCTTGACCGAAGTAGCGCGGGTTCGGCCCCGGATGGATCGTGCGGACGGGCACCACGAAGCGCAGACCGTCAGCAGAGGCGACGTCACCGCCGCCCCAGGCCCGGGCGAGCGGGATGCGGTTCTGTGCCGCGACCAAGATGGCGTTCGCCCGGGTGAGCGTCTCGGCCCGGATGTAGTTCTGCCGCACCCAGCTCAGCCGTGATCGTCGCAGCGCCGCGTTGTCGCGCCGGATCAGCGGCTCGAACCCGGTGTTGCACGCTTCGGCCAGCAGCACCGCGCATAGGCTGGTCGCAACGCCGCCGGCCCGTGCGCCGCCTTCGCTGGCATGGGTGAACCCGTCGGCAAAGCCAGTGCGAGCGTGGATTTCGAGCAGCAGTTCGGGCAGATCCACCAGCGGCATGCGTGCGGCAACGGCGGCCTTGAGCGCGACCAGGCTGGGCGGCTCCTCCAGCTTGTCCAGGGCGGACAGGACCAGCTCGCCGCCATCTACTTGCACGGCCGCGTTCTTGGGCAGGTTTGCCGCGGTATCCTGATAGGCGGCGTCCAGGCGCTCGGCCATTCGCGCAACCTCCGCCGGCCCGTCGGTCGAGAGGCCCAGGGTGCGGCAGATCGACGGCCGGGCTGCTTCCCAGGCTGAACCCGCCAACAGGCCGATGCGCGGATCGGCAAAGCGCAGGCTGGGTGACGCGAACAGGTCACGCCGCCGGATCCCGATCCGCATGGCGTCGAGCAGGCAGAGCCGGTAGCCGACGCTGTCCACGCCACCATCGGCGGCTTTGACCTGCCGCTTCCAGCCACTCGGTACGAAGCCGAGCGGTGCCGACGGAGCCGGGCCACGCTCATCGGTGCTGCGTAGATGGCACACCGCGTCCAGCGTTGGTTGCCCCGCTGGCGTTGCGCCGAGGAAAACGGATCGAAGCATGGCCGGCAGGAAGCGCAGCTTGCCCGTCTGGGCGCGCAGTTCGATGAAGTAGAGGTCGCCAGGCGGCCGGACGATGGCGTCGATCTGCTCCAACGCCGCG
>JAYTQW010000396.1:0-4111 GCA_043746535.1 Rhodospirillales bacterium | reverse complement strand
GTGGTGTGCGGCATCGCCTCCGGCGTCACCATGTTGATGCGGCGCAGGGCGGCGCGATCCATGCCGACCTCGCGCGCGGCGGCGTCGACCAGCCGCTCCACGAGGTAGTTGGCCTCGGGCCGCCCGGCGCCGCGATAGGCGTCCACCGGCACGGTGTTGGTGAACACGCCGATGACGTTGGCGTAGATCGCCTGGAACCCGTACACGCCGGCCAGCACGCCGGTGCCGGCGGCGGTCGGGATGAACGGGCCGAAATTCGACAGGTAGGCGCCCATGTTGGCGACGTTGCGGACGCGCAGCGCCAGGAACCTGTGCCCGGCGTCCAGCGCCAGTTCGCCCATGGTGATGTTGTCGCGGCCATGCGTGTCGGACAGGAACGCCTCGCCGCGCTCGCTGGCCCATTTCACCGGCCGGCCGGCCTTGCGGGCGGCGTAGCAGGCCAGCACCTGCTCGGCATACAGGAACAGCTTCATGCCGAAGCCGCCGCCGACATCCGGCGTGATGATGCGGAAGCGGTCCGCGGGCAGGTGGAACACCGATTTCGCCAGCCAGCCCTTGAGCAGCCAGCCGCCCTGGGTGTTGGTGCGCAGCGTGAAGCGCTCGCTCTCCGCGTCATACGAGGCCAACGCCGCGCGCGCCTCCATCGATGCCACGACGACACGGTTGTTGACCACGGTGAGGCGGGTGACGTGGGCGGCGCCGGCGAACAGCGCATCGGTCGCGGCGGCGTCGCCGATCTGCCAGTCGAACACCTTGTTGCCGGGCACGTCGTCATGGACCTGTGCCGCGCCCGCATCGAGTGCCGCGCCCAGGTCGGTGATCGAGGGCAGCATGTCGTAGTCGACCATGATCGCCTCGGCGGCGTCGCGGCCCTGCTGCTGCGTCTCGGCGACGATGAAGGCGACCGGGTCGCCGACATGGCGCACGCGGCCGCTGGCCAGCACCGGATGCGGCGGCTTGGCCTGCCTGGTGCCGTCGCGGTTGGTGAGGTCGACCGGGCAGGGCAGGCCGCCGATGCCGTCCGCGTCAAGGTCGGCGGCGGTGTAGATCGCCACCACGCCGGGCAATCCCCGGGCCGCCTCGGCGTCGATGGAGACGATCCGCGCCGCCGCGTGCGGGCTGCGCAGGACGATGCCGGCCAGCGCGCCGGGCAGGGTGATGTCGTCGGTGTACGAACCGGCCCCCTTCAGCAGGCGCGGGTCTTCGACGCGGCGGACGTTCTGGGCGATGCCGAACTTGGTCATGGCGTTCCTCCTATGCCGGGCACTTCATCCGGGACACTTCAATTCTGGGCACTGGCGCGTGGCCCGCAAGGTCAGTGAGCGGTCGGCGCCGGCCTGCGGCGGCCAAGGCGCGCGCTCCACTCGCGCAGGCCCTGGAAGATGACATACAGCAGCGGGATCAGGAAGATGCCGATGGCGCTGGCGGCGATCATGCCGGCGAACACCGGCATGCCGACCGCGCGGCGGCTGAGCTGGGCCGCGCCGGTGGCGGTGATCAGCGGGATCAGGCCCAGCACGAAGGCGATCGAGGTCATCATCACCGCGCGGAACCGGGTGCGGGCACCCAGCTCGGCCGCCTCGCGGATCGACTTGCCCTGTTCGCGCTGGTCCTTGGCGAACTCGACGATCAGGATGCCGTTCTTGGCGGCCAGGGCGATCAGCACCACCAGCCCGATCTGTGCGTACAGGTCGAGCGACATGCCGGTCAGCACCATGCCGACGAAGGCGCCGAGCACGCCGACCGCGACCGACAGCAGCACCGGGACCGGGATCACCCAGCTCTCGTACAGGCCGACCAGGAACAGGTAGGCGAACAGGATCGCCAGCGCCAGGATGATGCCGGTCTGGCCGGTCGCCTGCTGCTCCTGGAACGCGGTGCCGGTCCACTCGTAGCCGTAGCCGGCGGGCAGCGTCTTGGCCGAGATCTGCGCCATGGCGCGCAGCGATTCGCCCGACGACACGCCGTGGCCGGGCGAGCCGTTGATGGTGACGGAGCGGTAGTTGTTGTAGCGGCTGATGGTCTGCGGGCCGAGCACGATGCGCAGGTCGGCCAGCGAGCGCAGCGGCACCATGGTGCCGCCCTTGTTGCGCACGAACAGGCGCAGGATGGCCGACACGTCGGCGCGGTCGGCGTTGTCGCCCTCGATGTTGACCTGCCAGGTGCGCCCGAACAGGTTGAAGTCGTTGATGTAGATGCCGCCCAGCGTGGCTTGCAGGGTGGTGAAGATGTCGTTGATGTTGACGCCCAGCGCCTGCGCCTTGTCGCGGTCGATGTCGAGGTAGATCGACGGCGTGTTGGCGCTGAAGGTCGAGTACACCCGGAACAGGCGCGGGTCGGAGTTGGCGGCGACCTCCATGCCCAGCAGCACGCTGTTGAGTTCCGCCGGGTCCTGGCCCTGCAACGCCTGGAGCTGGTACTCGAAGCCGCCGCTGGTCGACAGGCCGATGATCGGCGGCAGGTTGAAGGCGAACACCTTGGCCTGCCGGATGCCGGCAGTGCCGCCGAACACCCGGCCGATGGCGGTCTGCACGCTGTTGGCCACGCCGGGCCGGTCGGCGAACGGCTTCATGCGCGCGACCAGGAAGGCGGCGTTGGACTGGTTGCCGCCGTCGAGCAGGGAGAAGCCGACGATCGACAGCACGTTCTGGATCGACGGTATCCCTTTGAGGACATCCTCGACCTGCGCCGTCACCGCGAGCGTGCGGTTGACCGAGGCGGCGTCCGGCAACTGCACCGCGATGAAGAACGCGCCCTGGTCCTCTTCCGGCAGGAACCCGGTCGGCACCCGCGACGACAGCAGGAAGATGCCGCCGCCACAGGCGAGGATGACCACCAGCGCCAGCACGGCGATCGGCATCAGCCGGCGCACCACGCGGCCATAGCCGTTGCGCGTGCGGTCGATGCCGTTCAGCACCCGGCCCATGATGCCGCGCCGTGGCCCGCTGTGGCGCAGGAACACCCCGCACAGCGCCGGGCTGAGCGTCAGCGCGTTGAACGCCGAGATCAGCATGGCGACGGCGATGGTGACGGAGAACTGGCGGAACAGGCTGCCGGACAGTCCGGGGATGAAGGCGATCGGCACGAACACCGACAGCAGCACCAGCGAGATGGCGACGATCGGCGCGGTGATCTGCGTCATCGCCTTCTTGGTGGCGTCCTTCGGCGAAAGGGTCGGCTCCTCCTCCATGACGCGCTCGACGTTCTCCACCACCACGATGGCGTCGTCGACGACGATGCCGATGGCCAGCACCAGCGCCAGCAGGCTGACGGTGTTGGCGGAGAAGCCGATCATCAGCAGCACCGCGAAGGTGCCGATCAGGCTGACCGGCACCGCGATCACCGGGATGATGGTGGCGCGCAGGTTGCCCAGGAACAGGAACACCACGATGGCGACCAGCACGAACGCCTCGCCCAGCGTCTTTTCCACCTCGGTGATGGTGTCGGAGACGAAGGTGCTGCTGTCGTAGAACACCCGCGCCTTCAGCCCGTCGGGGAACCGCTGGCCGAGCCGGTCGAGGGCCGCCTGCACGCGCGCCGAGGTGGCCACCGCGTTGGCGCCGGGCGACAGGTAGATGCCGATCGACACCGCCGGCTTGCCGTTCAGGCGGCTGAGGCTGTCCTGCGACTGCGCGCCCAGCTCGACCCGCGCCACGTCGCGCACGCGCAGCACCGAGCCGTCCTGGTTGGCGCGGATGACGATGGCGCCGAACTCCTCCGGCGAGGTCAGGCGGCCCTTGGTTTGCAGGTTGATCTGGAACTGGGTGTCGTCGCCGGTCGGGCGCGCGCCGACCCGGCCCACCGCCGCCTGGATGTTCTGCGACTGGATCGCGGCGATCACGTCGGACGGGGTCATGCTCAGCGAGACCAGCCGGTTGGCGTCGAACCAGATCCGCATCGAGTAGTTGAGCGCCCCGAACAGGTTGGCCTGCCCGACGCCCTGGATGCGCGACAGCGTGTCGAGCACGTTGATGGTGACGTAGTTGCTGATGAACAGCGGGTCCTGCTTGCCGTTCTCGCTGTAGAGTTGCAGGAACTCCAGGATCGCCGACGACCGCTTCTGCACGGTGACGCCGGATTTCTGCACCTCGGCCGGCAGCTTGGCCAACGC
>JAYTQW010000395.1:0-8177 GCA_043746535.1 Rhodospirillales bacterium | reverse complement strand
TTGATCGATTACAACGACGCGCTGCGTCGGCAGCAGCCAGACTGGAAAGTGCCGGACCTTGATCCGGCAAGCGGTGGGAGCGAGGCACGGGCCTTATTCCTGCTGGAGAAGCCCGGACCAAAGGCCGACCAGGGCACCGGCTCAGGATTTATTTCCGTCCACAACAACGACCCCACCGCCGAGGCCACCTACCGTTTTGCGCTGGTCCGCAACCGCCTGCCGCTGCACTGGTGCCTGTTCGCCAACGTAATCCCATGGTGGGATGGGTTCATCAAGATCGGCCCCGGGCAACGCCGCTTGGCCGCCGAGGCGATCACCCACCTGCTGACGCTGCTGCCCGAACTGCGCGCCATCGTGCTGGTAGGCGCCACCGCCCAGCGTGCCTGGGCCAGGAGCAAACTTGCGACGCCGGAAGGGGTGCGGCTGTGGCGCTCCGACCACCCAAGCCCGCAGGTGCGCGCCGGCTACCGGAGCCGCTGGGACCTTATCCCCGACCACTGGCCGACGCGGGCCGACCTGGAGGCCGGCCCGTAGCAGCCATCAGTAAGGCGTGTCGGGGTGATAGAACTCGCCTGCGTTGGCCTTGGTGATCATCGGCGAGGCGAGGATGAAGCGGCCGCGTACCGGCACGCCGCCCTCGAAGCGCAACGCGGTCAGCTCGATCGCGGTGCCGATCATGCCGGGGTCGTAGCCGACGTCGATCGGCACCATCTTGTCGCCGTCCATCACCTGCTTGACGGTCTGCTTCATGCCGCCGCCGCCGACGATCCACATCTGGTCGGTGCGGCCGGACTGCTTGATCGCCTCGATGGCGCCCAGCGCTATGTCGTCGTCCTGCGCCCACACCGCGTCGATCTTGGGGAAGCGCGACAGGAAATCCTGCATCACCTTGAAGCCGTCGTCGCGGTTCCAGTTGGCGAACTGGCTGCCCAGCACCTTGATGCCGGTGCCCGCTATGGCGGCGTCGAAGGCGTCCACGCGCTCCTTGTCGATCGGGATCGGCAGGCCGCGCAGCACCACGATGTTGGCGCCGTTGGGGAACCTCGACTTGAAATACTCGCCGGCGGTGCGGCCCAGGCCGGGGTTGTCGCCGGCCACGTACAGGTCCTCGATGCCGGACTGCGACAGCTTGCGGTCGACCACTGTCACGAACTTGCCGGCGTCCTTCACCCGTTTGATCGGCGAGGTCAGCGGGTCGGGGTCGGTCGGCAGGATCACCAGCGCGTCGATGTTGCGCGTCGCCAGCATGTCCTCCAGGTCCGACGCCTGCTTGCCCGGATCGCCCGCCGTCGCCAGCACGAACTTGAGGTTCGGGTAGGTCTTGCCGAGCCGGTCGATCGCCGCCTGCGCGAAGTAGTCGACGCCGCCGGTCCAGCCGTGGTCGGCGGCCGGGATCGACACGCCGATGGTGTAGGTCTTCTGTTGCGCCGAAGCGGGGCCAGGGGCGGCCAGGGTGGCAGTCAGGGCGGCGGCGCAGCACGCGGCGGCCAACAGTGGGCGAAAGCGGTTCATCGGGTCTCGACTCCCTTTTGTGCGTGCCTCGACGGGCACTTGTGTCCTGGCCGCCTGCCTGGGCTCACCCGTCCTGGCTCAGCCACCAGCCTTGCGGGTCCGTTGCAGCAGCACGGCCAGGATGATGATGATGCCCTGGAACGCGCCGTTCAGGTAGGGGCTGACGATGTTGGTCAGATTCAAAATATTGTCGATCAGCGACAGGATCAGCACGCCGATGACGGTGCCCCAGACCCGGCCATAGCCGCCGCGCAGGGTGGTGCCGCCGATGATGACGGCGGCGATCGCCTCCAGCTCCCACAGCACGCCGGTCGCACTCGACGCGGAGCCGAGCCGGGGCACGTAGAGCAGCGTCGCCACCGCCACCAGCACGCCTTGCAGCACGTAGGTCAGCAGCCGCACATGGTCGACATGGATGGCGGAGTAGCGCGCCACCTGCTCGTTGCTGCCGATGGCGGAGCAGTGGCGGCCGAACCGGGTGCGGCGCATCGCCACCTCGCCCACGACGGCAACCGCGGCGAAGGCGACGATGGGCCAGGGGATGCCCAGAACGCCGCCGTAATAGACGGGGCGATACACGTCGCGGACGGAGAAGTTCAGCGACAGCGTGCCGCCGTTGGCGAGGAAGGTGACCAGCGAGCGGAAGATGCCCATGGTGCCGAGCGTCACGATGAACGCCTCGATCCGCCCGCGCGTGACCAGCAGGCCGTTGCCCAGCCCGGCGGCGGCGCCCAGCGCCAGCCCCGCCGCCATGCCGGCCAGGATCACCGGCCAGCCGATGCCCAGCCGCGCCACGGAGGCGTTGATGACGATGATCATCACCCCGGCCACCAGCGCCGCCATGGAACCCACCGACAGGTCCAGCCCGCCGGAGGTGATGACGAAGGTGGCGCCGACCGCGATGATGCCGATAAAGCTGGATCGCGCCAGCACGTTGGTGATGTTGCCCGGGCTGAGGAAATTGTCGTTCAGCGACGCGCCCAGCGCGCACAGCAGCACCAGCGCCAGCAATGGGCCGAGCAGGTGCAGGCTGACCCTCCAGCGTCGCCGCGGACGGGGCGGGGCCACGGCGATGTCAGTCGCCGACATGACTAGGCTCCAGCATGGGCCGCCTCCCGCGCGGTGTCGTCCAGGCCCATCGCGTAGCGCACAATCGCCGTCTCGGTCATCGCGGCACCGGCCACCTCGCCAGCGATGCGCCCGGCGCGCATGACGATCGCGCGGTGGCACAGCCCGATCACCTCGGCCATCTCCGACGAGACGACGACGATGCTCTTGCCGGTGAGCGCCAGCCGCTGGATGAAGCCGTAGATCTGCTGCTTGGTGCCGATGTCGATGCCGCGCGTGGGTTCGTCGATGATGACGATGTCGGGTTCGATCAGCATGGTCTTGGCCAGCAGCAGCTTCTGCTGGTTGCCGCCGGACAGTTGGCCGACGCGCACCTCGCGGCTGCCGGCGCGGATGTCGAAGTCGCGGATCGCCTGGTCCAGTGCCCGGTCCTCCGCCGCCTCGTCGGTCAGCACGCGGCAGAAGCGGTCGAGCGCCAGCAGCGTGAGGTTCGGGCGCATGGTCTGGCCGAGCAGCAGCCCGTGCCCCTTGCGGTCCTCGGTCAGGTAGGCGAGGCCGAGGGCGGCGGCCTGCGACGGGTCGCGGATGCGCACCGCCCGGCCGTGGACGCGGACCTGGCCGGTGGCGGCGCGCAGCCCCATGACGCCCTCCATCAGCTCGGTGCGCCCAGAGCCGACCAGCCCGGCAACGCCCAGTATCTCGCCGCGCCGCAGGTGGAAGCGAACGTCACGGCTCCAGCCGGGCACCGAGAAGCCCGTCACCTCCAGCACGATCTCGGCGGCGGGCGCGGGCGCCTTGGGCGGGAACAGCTCCGACAGGTCGCGCCCGACCATGTGCCGGGCCATGTCGTCCACACTGAGGCCTACGGCCGGCGCGGTGATGACGTGGCGGCCGTCGCGCAGCACGGTGACGCGGTCGGCGATGGCGCGCACCTCGTCCAGCTTGTGCGAGGTGTAGAGGATCGCCACCCCGTGCGCGCGCAGCCGCTCGATCTGGCGGAACAGCACCTGCGATTCCTTGGAGGTCAGCACGGCGGTCGGCTCGTCCAGGATCAGCACGCGGGCGTCGCGCGACAGCGCCTTGGCAATCTCCACCATCTGCTTCTGCGGCACCGCCAGCGAGGACACCCGCGCGTCCGGGTCGATATCGGTGTCCAGCCGCGCCAGCAACGCACCGGCCTGGCGCCGCATCGCGCCCACCGCCAGGAACCCGCCGCGCCCGATCTCGCGGCCCAGGAAGATGTTGCTTTCGACGGTGAGCTGTTCGGCCAGGTTGAACTCCTGGTGGATCAGCACGATTCCGGCCCGCTCCGCCGCCTCGCTGGAGGGGAACGCCGTCTTCCGCCCGCCCAGTTCCAGATGGCCGCCTCCGGGCGACTGGTAGCCGGCCAGGATCTTCATCAGCGTCGACTTGCCGGCGCCGTTCTCGCCGATCAGCGCATGGACCTCGCCGGCGTGAAGGTCGAGCGAGATGTCGGACAGCACCTGCACCGCGCCGAACGACTTGGAGACATGGACGGCGGCAAGCAGCACTGCACCGGCCGCCATCGCCATCGACGCTCCCCCGAGCAGCTTGGGCCGCGAGCATACGGAGCGCGGCGGACGGCGGCAAGGCGGCTGCATGGCCACCGCTGCGGATGCTCGCGGGGAAGGATGCGCGACGGCTCGTCAACCGGCACTTATCCGGACGTTACAAGCGACCGCCACGGCCTGCGATCGGGCCGCACCGGGCGACGGCGCTTGCATCGCCGCCGCAGCATGTGCGACCCCTGTCGCGCTGGCTCCAGGCGACGCGGGGACCGGCGCGCGCATCGCGGCGGCTACTTGTCCGCGCCGGCTTTTCACGGGGTCAAGCTATGGATGCGCCACCGGCCGCTGCGGCCTTACGTTTCACCTACCGCAACCCGCTCGACCTCGACCACATCACCTATGCCGACATCCTCGCCAACACGGCGGAGGGCGTGTTCGTCGAGCCGCCCGGCCGCGTGCGCGCGTTCCGGCACACAGCGCCGCTGTTCCACGACGATCCAGATGAGGCGCAGGTGTTTCCGGAGTTCGTCGACCATGTGACGACCTATCCGCCGGTGTTCACGGTGTCGCTGCGCGACGTGACCCTGACCGGCTTTCGCTCCGTCCTGTCGCCGGACGGCTTCTTTACCAACGATGTCGGGCACCTGCTGCCCGACGATGTCAGCGGCTTCACACGCGGGTTGGGCTGGTCCGACGAGCTGACCGGCCTGGTGCCGGTGAGCCGCGACGGGGTGTTCGAGCACGCCGCGCAAGGCAGGGAGCAGGTCCACCTGCAAGGCCCGGTGGTGGTGCTGACCTCCGCCGAGGCCGGCAACTTCGGGTCGTTCCTGTTCCGCGAGTTGGTCAAGCTGGTCAATCTGCCGGAGATCCCGCCCGATTGGCGGTTCCTGATCCATCTCAGCTCGATCACCTGCGAGCAGTACCTGGCGCTTGCCGGCGTGCCGATGGAGCGGGTGATCCGGCACGACCCGAACACGCTGTACCGGATCGACCAGGCCATCATCCCCGGCCTGCGCAACCCGCTGGCGTTGCTCGACCCGCAGACCAGGGCGTTCTACGCCGGGCTGCGGGCGCGTTGCGACAGCGGCAGGCGTGGGGCGCGGCTGTATGTTTCACGCCATACCTCGGCCGCCGCCATCGGCACCGGACGCGTGCTGCGCAACGAGGAGGCGCTGATCGCGCGGCTGCGTGACGCCGGCTTCACCATCGTCGAGCCGCAGTTGCACAGCGCGGCCGAACAGATCGAGATCTTCGCCTCCGCCGACCTGGTGGTCGGGCCGTCGGGATCGGGGATGTTCAACGTCGTGTTCTGCCGCCCCGGCACCAAGCTGATCGACATCGAGTCCGAGCCGCACTGGGCCACCCTGCACACCCACCTGTTCGCCTCGGCTAACCTGCGATACGGCATCTTCGAGGGCGTGGCGCAGGACCGCGACTGGTCGACTCACCACAAACCCTGGCGTGTGAACATCGAGGCGCTGTTGCGGCGCATCGCCTCGTTCGACGAACAGGAAGGGCTTCCAATGTCCGCAACACTTGAGTCCGATGCGGTCGCGGCATCGTCGGCGACGTTGGTCAACCTGACCGGCGAGCATTATACGACCGTCCTGCGCCGCCTGCATGAGGTGTTCAAGCCGCAGAGCTACCTCGAGATCGGCGTGGACACCGGCGGCACCATCGCGCTGGCCAGTTGTCCCTCGATCGGGATCGATCCCGACTTCCGCATCGGACGGCTGGAAATGAACGGCAAGCCGGCGTGTTGCCTGTATCAGATGACCAGCGACAGTTTCTTCAGGAAGTACAGCCCCTCGGCGATCTTCGGGCAGCCGGTCGACCTGGCGTTCCTGGACGGGATGCACCTGTTCGAGTTCCTGCTGCGGGACTTCATCAACGTCGAGAAGCACGCCAGGCCCAACTCCATCGTCGTCATGCACGACTGCCTGCCGGTCGACGCCTATGTCGGCCGGCGGGACGAGGACGACCAGGCGCTGAGATCGCAATCCGCCTATCGCGGCTGGTGGGCCGGCGACGTGTGGAAGATGGTGGCGATCCTGATGCGGCATCGCCCCGACCTGCGCATGGTCGTGTTCGACGCCGTGCCGACCGGGTTGATCGCGATCACGCATCTCGACCCGGCGTCCACGGTGCTGGCGGACGGCTATTTCGACCTCGTGGACGAGTACAAGGACCGCACCCTGACCGAGTGGGGCGACGCCTATTACGCCGGCCTGAAGATTGCCGACACCAGGAAGTATGCCTCGCTGGAGGCATTGAGCAGCCTGTTCTGGCTGTAGGCGGCCGGCGACACGAACCGGCCCTACCCGAACCGCCGCACCTCCTCGGCGATGCCGAGTATAGCCCCATCGTTGCCGCCAGGAACGATACATCCGCCGCGCATTTGGCTAAACCCGCCCGATGACACCGAACGACGCCCCCCTCCGCGATCCCGCCGGCGCCTCGCCCGCCATGGCGCAGTGGTTCGCCTGCAAGGCGGAGCATCCCGACGCCATGCTGTTCTTCCGCATGGGCGATTTCTACGAGCTGTTCTTCGAGGACGCCGAGGCCGCCGCCCCGGTGCTGGGCGTGGCGCTGACCCGGCGCGGCAGCCATGACGGCCGCCCGATCGCTCTGTGCGGCGTGCCGGTGCATGCCATGGACGGCTACCTGTCGCGGCTGATCCGCGCCGGCTTCCGCGTGGCGGTGGCCGAGCAGATGGAGGACGCGCGGGCGCGCACCGGCAAGAACCCGATCAAGCGCGCCATCGTCCGCCTGGTCACCCCCGGCACGCTGACCGAGGACGCGCTGCTGGAAGCGGGGCGGCCGAACCGGCTGCTGGCGCTGGTGGCGCTGGGCGATGTCGTCGGCGCCGCGTGGCTCGACGTGTCCGCCGGCGGCTTCGAGACCCAGGCGGTCACGCCCGACGCGCTGGGCGCCCTGATCGGCCGGCTTGACCCGGCCGAGATCCTGGCGCCGGCCTCGTTGAGGCTGGGCGGCTTCGAGGCGCTGCGCACGCCGGAGCGGCTGGCCGAGCAGGCCGCCGCGCCGCCGCCGCTGGTCGCCCGCAGGCGGCTGGCCGAGGCGTTCGCGGTCGCCAGCATCGATGCGCTGGGCCAGTTCTCCGATGCCGAGGCGATGGCGGCGATGCGGGCGCTGGACTACGTGGCGATGACCGGCGCCGGCAAGCTGCCCACCCTGTCGCCGCCGCGCCCGCAGGGCATCGGCGGCCGGCTGGAGATGGATGCGGCCACCCGCGCCAGCCTCGAACTGCTGCGCGCGCGCGACGGCGGCACCCGCCACACCCTGCTGGCCAGCGTGCAGCGGACGCTGAGTGCGCCCGGCGCGCGCCTGCTGGCCGAACAGCTTGCGGCGCCGCTGACCGACCTAGCCGCCATCACCGCGCGCCATGATGCGTGGTCGTGGCTGCTGGGCGAGCCTGCGGCACTGGCCGGGCTGCGCGCGGCGCTGCGCCATGTGCCCGACATGGCGCGCGCACTCTCCCGCCTGTCGCTGGGGCGCGGCGGCCCGCGCGACCTGGCCGCCATCGGGCACGGCCTGCGCGCGGCCCTGGCGGCGGCGGCGGCATTGCCCGACACGCTGCCGCCGGTGCTGGCGGCGACGCGCGCGGCACTCGACCCGGCCCGCGACCTGGCGGCATCGCTGGGCCGCGCGTTCAGCGACCCGGCCCCGGTCCGGCTGGAGCCGGGCGCCATCGCCATCGGCTTCGATGCGGAGCTGGAGGCGGAGCGGACGCTCCGCGACGACAGCCGGCGGGTCATCGCGGCGCTGCAACTCGATTACGCGCAACGCTATGGCGTCGCCTCGCTGAAGATCAGGCACCACGCCCAGCTCGGCTACTGCATCGAGGTGCCGGCGGCGGCCACCGAGGCGCTGCGCCGCTTCCCCGAACTGGTGCTGCGGCAGGGCATGGCGAACGGCGCGCGCTTCGGCTGCGTCGAGCTGGCCGAACTGGACCGCCGCATCGGCGAGGCGGCGGAGCGGGCGGCGGCGCGGGAGCGGGCGGTGTTCGACCACCTCGCGCGCGCCGCCCTGGCGAAGGCTCCGGCGCTG
>JAYTQW010000394.1:0-8487 GCA_043746535.1 Rhodospirillales bacterium | reverse complement strand
TTCACCGCCGAGAGCAGGTCTTCCAGCGACTTGAACGGCGTCACGCTGTCCTCGCCGTCGGCGGTGCGCATGGTCAGGCCATAACCCGGCTTGGCCAGCCTGGCGCCGATGCCGCCCGCCGCCGTGGCTGTGGGAGCTGGTGGGCGCGCCGGGGCAGGTGGACGCGCCGGGGCAGGTGGGCGGGCCGCCGTCACCGGCGCTGGCGGACGTGCCGCCGCCAGCGGCAGCTCGCCGGACTTGGCCGCGTCGTCGCGCATGGGCACCGGCGCCTTGGGTATGCGGGGAGGCTTGCGCATGGTGACTTCCTTGAACGTTAGAATGTTGAGGGATCTAGCCATTGTTCGCCGTTGCCACCATGCCGCCCGCCTGTTTCCGGCAGGTTTATGTCCTTAGGTCCAGCCACTCGGCGGCGGCGGCCTCTTGGTGGGCGCCGCCGCAGGCACTAAGACACGCCCATGCTCACGCGCTTCGTCAAGATGCACGGCTGCGGCAACGATTTCGTCGTGTTCGACGAGCGGACGGGCGCGCTCGGCCTCAGCCCCACCCGCGCCGCCGCCATCGCCGACCGGCGCACCGGGGTCGGCTGCGACCAGCTCATCGTGATCGAGACGCCGCGCCCAGGCAGCATGGCCGACGCCTTCATGCGTATCCGCAACCCGGATGGCGGCGAGGCGGGGGCTTGCGGCAACGCCACCCGTTGCGTCGCCGACCTGCTGGCGCGCGAGGGCGGCCGCCGGGAACTGGTCATCGAGACCATCTCCGGCCTGTTGCCGGCGGCGATCCTGGCCGATGGCCGGGTGCGGGTCGACATCGGGCCGGCGCGTACCGGCTGGGCCGACGTGCCGCTGGCGCGGGCGATGGACACGCTGCACCTGGACCTCGCGCACGGCCCCGTCGCCGACCCGGCGGCGGTGTCGATGGGCAACCCGCACGCGACGTTCTTCGTGGCCGACGTGGCGGCGCTCGACGTGGCGGCGCTGGGCCCGGCGCTGGAGCACGCAATGCTGTTTCCCGAGCGGGCCAACATCGGCTTTGCGCAGGTGTTGTCGCCCACGCGCATCCGCCTGCGCGTGTGGGAGCGGACGGCCGGGCTGACCCGCGCCTGCGGCTCCGGCGCCTGTGCCGCCCTGGTCAACGCCGCGCGGCGGGGCCTGACCGGGCGGCAGGCCAGCGTCGTGGTCGATGGCGGCGTGCTGGACATCGACTGGCGCGGCGACGGCCATGTGCTGATGACCGGCCCGGCCGTGACCAGCTTCGTGGGCGAGATCGACCTCGCGGCGTTCCCCCCATGACGGTCGACATCCTCACCTTCGGCTGCCGGCTCAACACCTATGAGAGCGAGGTCATGCGCGGCCACGCCGCCGCACTCGACGGCACCATCATCGTCAACACCTGCGCCGTCACCGGCGAGGCGGAGCGGCAGGCCCGCCAGGCGATCCGCCGCGCCCACCGTGAGCGCCCGGACGCGCGCATCGTCGTCACCGGCTGCGCGGCACAGATCGACCCCGCAAGCTGGGCGGCGTTGCCGGGGGTCAGCCGGGTGCTCGGCAACGAGGACAAGCTGCGCCCGGAAAGCTGGGTGGAGGGCGCCCCCTCGGCGGTGTCGGACATCATGGCGGCGCGCGCGACGGCGGCGCATCTGGTCACGGAGTTCGCCGGCCGCGCGCGCGCGTTCGTGCAGGTGCAGCAGGGCTGCGACCACCGCTGCACCTTCTGCATCATCCCGTTCGGCCGTGGTCCCAGCCGCAGCGTGCCGCTCGGCGCCATCGTCGATCAGGTGCGCAGCCTGCTCGCCGGCGGCTACCGCGAGGTGGTGCTGACCGGCGTGGACATCACCAGCTACGGCCCCGACCTGCCGGGCCGCCCGAGCCTGGGCCAGACGGTGCGCCGCCTGCTGGCGCTGGTGCCGGAACTGCCCCGGCTGCGGCTGTCCTCGCTCGACCCCGCCGCCATCGACGCCGATCTGTGGCGGCTGATCGAGCAAGAACCGCGCCTGATGCCGCATCTGCACCTGTCGTTGCAGGCCGGCTCCGACCTGATCCTGAAGCGCATGAAGCGCCGCCACCTGCGCGCCGACGCGCTGGCCGCCATAGCGCGTGCCCGCGCGGCCCGTCCGGGCATCGCCATCGGCGCCGACGTGATCGCCGGCTTCCCGACCGAGACCGACGCATTGTTCGACGAGACGCTGGGCTTCGTGACCGAGGCGGCGATCCCGTTCCTGCATGTGTTCCCATACAGCGAACGCCCCGGCACGCCTGCGGCCCGGATGCCGGCGGTGCCGGTCGCGGTCCGGCGCGAGCGGGCGGCGCGTCTGCGCGCGGCCGGGCAGGCGACCGCCGCCGGCTTCTACGCCAGCCAGGTCGGCCGGGTCGCGGATGTGCTGGTGGAGGTCGGCGACGCCGGCCATACCGAGCATTTCGCGCCGGTGCGGGTGACGGGCCAGCCCGGTATCCAGCCCGGCGCGCTGATCCGCGCCCGCATCACCGGGGCGGATCAGCGCGGCCTGATCGCGGAGGCGGCCTGATGGCGCTGGGCTTCTTCTCCCGCCTGAAACAGGGCCTGTCGCGCAGCACGCAGAAGCTGACCGAGGGCATCACCGGGCTGGTGTCGCGCCGCCGCCTGGACGATGCGGCGCTGGAGGAGTTGCAGGACGCGCTGATCGCCGCCGACCTGGGCACCGAGGTCGCCGCCCGCGTCATCGCCTCGTTCCGTGCCAGCCGGTTCGGGCGCGAGGTGTCCGACGAGGAGGTGCGCACCGCCCTGGCCGACGAGATCGCGGCGATCCTGGCCCCGGTGGCGATTCCGCTGGTGCTGGACCGCGCGCTGAAGCCGCATGTCGTGCTGGTGGTGGGCGTCAACGGCACCGGCAAGACCACCACCATCGGCAAGCTGGCGCTGCAGTACCGCGAGCAGGGGCTGCGGCCGATGCTGGTGGCGGGCGACACCTTCCGCGCCGCCGCCGTCGAGCAGTTGCAGGTCTGGGGCGAGCGCGCCGGGGCGCCGGTGATATCCGCCCCGGCCAACTCGGACGCCGCCGGCCTTGCCTTCGACGCCCTGGCGCGGGCGCAGGCGGAGGGCGCCGATGTGCTGCTGATCGACACCGCCGGGCGGCTGCACAACAAATCGGCGCTGATGCAGGAGCTGCAGAAGATCATCCGCGTCATCCGCAAGCGCGACCCGAGCGCCCCGCATTCGGTGCTGCTGGTGCTCGATGCCACCACCGGCCAGAACGCGATCGCTCAGGTCGAGGTGTTCCGCGACATGGTGGACGTGACCGGCCTGGTGGTGACCAAGCTCGACGGCAGCGCCCGTGGCGGCATCGTCGTGGCGCTGGCCGAGGCGTTCGGCCTGCCGGTCCATGCGGTCGGCGTCGGCGAGCAGGCCGGCGACCTGCGCCCGTTCGACGCGCAGGAGTTCGCGCGCGGGCTGGTCGGCGCCGCCTGAACGGCGCTGGCCGGAGTCTCAGGCTGCTAGCCGCTGCTTGGCTGCATTCTCAAGATACGCCAGCATCGTCTCAGGATCGGTGTTCACGTATGGATCCTCGTCGCTGCCGTTGTCGTTGATGCCCGGCTCCTGGAAGAACGCCTCAATGCGGCCGTCGTTGACGACCATCGAGTAGCGCCAGCTCCGGAAGCCGAAGCCGAGATGGCTCTTGTCGATCAGCATCCCCATCCGGCGGGTGAAGTCGCCGTTGCCGTCGGGCAGCAGCTTGATGTTCTTGATGCCAAGGTTGCGGGCCCACTGGTGCATCACGAAGGCATCGTTGACGCTGATGCAATAGACCTCGTCGATGCCGAGTTGCTTGATGGCGTCGTAGGCGAGGTCGTAGGACGGGCACTGGAAATTGGAGCAGGTGGGGGTGAACGCGCCGGGCAGCGAGAACACCACCACGCGGCGGCCCTTGAACACCTCGTCGGTGCCCACGTCCTGCCAGCGGAACGGGTTGTCGCCGCCAACGCTCTCGTCGCGCACACGCGTCTTGAAGACGACCGCAGGGGTCTCTCGGTTCAGCATTTGTATGTTCCCTGAATGGCCCCGCGCCGATGCCCCGGCACGTATTGGCTCGGTTTACTATGGGCTTTCAGCCGCCGACGTAAAGTGCTGCATGTGCGAACAAGGCCGCGAGGGCGCGGTCAGCCGGCGATCAGCCCCGCCAGCAACGGCACCACGATGGCGGTGATCAGGCCGTTCAGCCCGATCGCCAGGCCGCCGAACGCCGCCGCCGTCTCCGATGTCAGCAGCAGGTGCGCGGTCGCCAGCCCGTGCCCGGCGGTGCCGCCGGCGAGGCCGACCGCGCGCGGGTCACGCACCCCGGCGGCGCGCAGGCCGGCGCCGACCAGCAGTGTCGCGGTGAGGCCGGTCAGCAGCACGAACACGGCCGTCAGCGATGGCTGCCCGCCGATCTGCTCGGCGATGCCCATGGCGATCGGCGTGGTGACCGATTTCGGCGCCAGCGACAGCACCACCACGCGCGGGGCGCCGAGCAGGCGGGCCAGCAGCATGGCGCTGACGCTGGCGGCGATGGAGCCGGCCAGGATCGCCGGCAGCAGCCCGCGCGCCGAGCGGCGGATGCGGGCGATGTTGGCGTGCATCGGCACCGCCAATGCCACGGTCGCCGGGCCGAGCAGGAAGTGGACGTATTTGGCGCCCTCGAAATAGGCCGCGTACGGCGTGCCGGTGGCGACCAGCAGGGTGGCCAGCATGACGATCGCCAGCAGCACCGGGTTGGCCAGCGGATGGCCGCGCAGCCGCCGGCCGATCTCCTGCGCCACGCCGTACACGCCCAGCGTCGCCGCCAGGCCCAGCAGCGGCGTGGTCTCCAGATACACCCACAGATGGAACAGCGAGGTCAGGGCCGCCTACTCGGGCGCATCGGCTGTGTCGGGCGCGGCCAGCGCCTGCATCACCCAGCCGGTGACCAGCAGGCCGATGGCGGTCGAGGCCAGGATCGACACCGCCACCGCCAGCCAGTTGGCGCGCAGCACATCGAGCTGCGTCACCACGCCGACCCCGGCCGGCACGAACAGTAGCGACAGGTTGCCCAGCAACACGGCGGTGACGCTCCGCAGCGAGGCCGGCACCGCGACCAGACCACGCCGCTCGCGCCAGACCAGCAACGCCAGCAGCAGCACCATGCCCACCACCGGGCCGGGCAGCGGCAGCCCGAGGCCGCGCGCGATCACCTCGCCGGCGAACTGGCACAGCACAAGGCCGGTCAGCGCGGTCAGCACGCGCGGCGTTCAGGCCCGGTCAGGTCACGTCTGGTCAATTCGGGACAGCGCCGCTCAGTCCAGCGGCACGCTGACGTTGACGCCCGCCGCCGGCGACAGCCGCCGTTCCTGCGCGCCCTGCACGGTGGAGCCGGGAACGTAGCCCTCGCCATGGTACGTCGTGCGCGGGCGGAACAGGCTTGGCGCGAACTTCGGCTGGGCTGGTCCAAGTTGTCGCAGTACCGGGGCATATTGATCGGTGTCAGGCACCGGAGCCGCGCTGACATCGGCGTTCGAGGGCAGGCCGGCCAGCACCTGCGCCTCGCCGAGATGGCCTGGCGGCGCGATCGTGGTGGAAAACAGCGGCGTTCCGAACGAGCCGTATTTGGGTGGGTTCGCGGCCCAGGCCGGGGCGACGAGCATCGGCCACAGTATCGCTGTTGCCAGCCAAAGCGAAAATCGCCGATCCCAGATCATGTCGTGTCGCCCCCGACCAGCCGTATCTCAAGGGCGGCTATGATCGCCTTCGCCGCCGCTCCCACCGGAGCGCGGCTTGCCCTGGGGGCACAGTGGCGTCTTTGTGTGTGCCGATCAACGTTTCGCCGCAATCCGGGCAATTCGGCCGGCAGGGTGCAACATCGGTGCAACATCGCGGCCACAGCCATGGGGCGGCAGGGTTAGACGCTGAGGTCCAGCAGCGATCCGCGCGGCGTGAGGCGGCCCGGCACCGGCAACGGTCCCGCTGCGGTTCCGGGCGCGGCCGCCTTGGTGGCGGCGCCGCTGTCAGCCGGTCGGCGGAACGCGGCGGCCTGCACCGGCAAGCCAGTGCCCGGCCGTTGCAGGTTCGGGATGACGCTGGCGGAGAACGCCGCGAGGGAGCCGGTGGAGATCATGGACCGCAATCTGCGTCGCATCGCTGAACAAACCGTTAATTCATCCTGTCTCTTTTTTTAAGATGGGGTTAACGGCTTGTCCAGCGTCTCCGAGGCGGCATCATCGTTCCAGCGCGGCCACTCCCGGCAGCGTCTTGCCCTCCAGCCACTCCAGGAAGGCGCCGCCGGCGCTCGACACATAGGTGAGCCGGTCGAGCGCGCCGGCCTGTTTCAGCGCCGCGACGGTGTCGCCGCCGCCAGCGATGCTGCGCAGCCGGCCGGCACCCGTGGCATCGGCCACGGCGGTGGCCAGCGTCATGGTGGCGGCGTCGAACGGCGGCGTCTCGAAGGCGCCGAGCGGGCCGTTCCACACCAGGGTCCTCGTGCTCGCCAGACGCGCGACCAGGGCGGCCACGCTGTCCGGG
This sequence comes from Rhodospirillales bacterium, assembly GCA_043746535.1. Classification (GTDB taxonomy): domain Bacteria; phylum Pseudomonadota; class Alphaproteobacteria; order Acetobacterales; family Acetobacteraceae; genus CAVRQM01. The sequence continues at coordinate 1,980 of JAYTQW010000394.1, read as the reverse complement.
CCGATGTCGAGGATCATGGCGTCGTCCGGCACCGCGCCCACCGGCGCCACGCGCGTCGCGGCATGGGCGCGGAACTCGGTCGCCGTCACCGCATCGGTGGGCAGCACGACCTCGCAGCCGGCGGCGGCGGCGCGGGCCAGGATGTCGCGCGCCAGGCCGTGCATCTCGGCCTCCTGCAACGAGCGGCCGACGCCATGCCCCTGTGCCGCCAGGAAGGTGTTGGCCATGGCGCCGCCGATCACCAGCGCCTCGACCCGCCCGACCAGGTTGCCGAGCAGTTCCAGCTTGGTCGACACCTTCGACCCGCCGACGATGGCCAGCACCGGCCGCTGCGGGTGGCCGAGCGCCAGCGACAGCGCCGCCAGCTCCGCCTGCATCAGCCGCCCGGCATAGGACGGCAGCAGCCGCGCCACGCCTTCGGTGCTGGCATGGGCGCGATGCGCCGCGGAGAACGCGTCGTTCACGTACAGGTCGGCCAGTTGGGCCAGCCCGGCGGCGAAGGCCGGGTCGTTGGCCTCCTCGCCGGCATGGAAGCGCGTGTTCTCCAGCACCAGCACGCCGCCATCGGCCAGCGCCGCCACGGCGCGCGTCGCCACCTCGCCCACGCAATCCTCGGCGAAGGCAACCGGCGCGCCAAGCGCCTCGGCCAGCGCCGCCGCCATCGGCGCCAGCGACATCGCCGCCACGCGGCGGCCCTTCGGGCGGTCGAAATGGCTGCACACCACCACCCGCGCGCCCGCCGCCGACAGCTCGCGGATGGTCGGGCCGAGGCGTTCGATGCGGGTCAGGTCGGTGATGCGGCCGTCGCGCACCGGCACGTTGAGGTCGGCGCGCAGCAGCACTCGCTTGCCGCGAACGTCCAGCCCGTCCAGCGTTCGCGCCGTCATGGCTACAGGCTGCCGAGCAGGGCGGCGGTGTCGGCCATGCGGTTGGAGAAGCCCCACTCGTTGTCGTACCAGCCGAGCACGCGGAACAGCTCGCCATCGACCACCGCCGTCTGCGTGGCGTCGAACGTGCAGGACGCGGCGACGTGGTTGAAGTCGGTGCTGACCAGCGGCTCGGTGTTGTAGTCGAGGATGCCGGCCAGCGCCCCCGTGCTGGCGGCGCGCATCGCCGCGTTGATCTCCTCGCGGCCGGGCTTCTTCGCCAGCATCACGTCCAGCGAGACCATCGACACGTTCGGCGTGGGCACCCGGATCGCGGTGCCGTCCAGCTTGCCGCGAAGTTCCGGCATCACCAGCCCGACCGCCTTGGCCGCCCCGGTGCTGGTCGGGATCATCGACACGGCGGCGGCGCGGGCGCGGTGCAGGTCCTTGTGCAGCGTGTCCACGGTGCGCTGGTCGCCGGTGTAGCTGTGGCAGGTCAGCATGTATCCGCGCAGCACGGTGAAGTTGTCGTGCAGCACCTTCACCATCGGCACCAGGCAGTTGGTGGTGCAGGAGGCGTTGGAGACCACCGTCATGTCGGCGGTCATCACGCCCTGGTTGACGCCGAACACCACGGTCGCGTCGGCGCCGTCGGCGGGGGCGGAGACCAGCACCTTGCGCGCGCCGGCGGCCAGCAACTGGCTGGCGGTCGCCTTGGTGGTGAACAGGCCGGTGCACTCCATCGCGACATCGATGCCGGCATAGGGCGCCTTGGTCGGATCGCGCTCGGCGGACACCCTGATCGGCCCCCAGACACGGCCGTTGTGGCGGATGGTGATGCTGTCGCCGGACACCTCGACGGTGCCGGGGAAGCGGCCATGCACGCTGTCGTAGCGCAGCAGGTGGGCGTTGGCCTCGACGCTGCCGAGGTCGTTGATGGCGACCGGCTCGATGTCGTCGCGCCCGCGCTCGACGATGGCGCGCAGCACGAGGCGGCCGATGCGGCCGAAACCGTTGATGGCGACTTTGACGGCCATGGGATGATCCTTCCGGGAGGCGGGGTTGTTCAAGCTGGCGTGATAAGGTGTTGCACGGCGGACACAACGGCATCGGG
>JAYTQW010000393.1:0-1643 GCA_043746535.1 Rhodospirillales bacterium | reverse complement strand
TGGCATTCGTGGCGGCGCGGCACGGCCTCACCGATCCGGCGCTGCTGTCGCAGATGCGCGACGCCTATGATTTTCCCGACGCCTTTCCCGAAGCCGCCGGCGTGCTGGCTGAAGTCCGCGACCGTGGCCTGCCACGCGCCGTGCTGTCCAACGGCTCGCCGGCCATGCTGGCGCACGCGCTGCGCACGGCGAAGCTGGGCGACCTGCTGGACGCGGTATGGAGCGTGGAGCCGGTCGCGGCGTTCAAGCCGGACCCGCGCGTCTATCGCCTGGCAGTGGACGGTTTTGGCGTGCAGGCGGAGCGGATCGCCTTCGTCTCGACCAATGCCTGGGATGCGTTCGGGGCGCATGCGTGCGGTTTCCGGGTATTCTGGATCAACCGCAAGCAGCAGCCGGACGAGTATGGCCTGCGCGGCGCGGTGACGGAGTTGCCCGATTTGAATGACCTGCCGGCGCTGCTCGCCGCGTGACAAAGGCGAGACCTTGACTCCAGCCGCCCGCCTCTCCGCCGCCATCGAGCTGCTGAGCGCCATCGACTCCGCCCCGCGCAAGCCGGCCGACGCGGTTGCCAACGATTTCTTCCGTGCCCGCCGCTTTATCGGCTCCGGCGACCGCCGCGCCGTGTCGGACCGGGTGTGGCGCATCCTGCGCTGCCGCCGCCGGCTGGGGTGGTGGCTGGAGCGGGCCGGCATCCCGGTCAATCCCCGGCAGATGCTGGCCGCCAGCCTGCTGACCGAGGGCTGGACGCTGGACGGCGTGGTGCAGTCGTTTTCCGGTGGTGCCTATGGCGCCACACCGCTGCTGCCGGCCGAGCAGGTGGCCCTGACCGCCATCGAGACGCACACGCTCGACCACCCGCATATGCCCGAGGCGGTGCGGCTGGAGGTGCCCGACTGGGTGCTGCCGCATCTGGCCGCCCGGTTCGGCGAGCGCCTGGGCGCCGAAATGGTGGCAATGGAGGAGCCGGCCCCGCTCGACCTGCGCGTGAACCTGCTGAAGACCACCCGCGAGGCGGCCCGGTCGGCGTTGGCGCTCGAGGAGATCGAGGCGTTCCCCACCGCCATCTCGCCCTGGGGCCTGCGCGTCGCCGCCCGCCGCCCGGTGGCGTCCGGCCCCGCGTTCCAGACCGGCATGGTCGAAATCCAGGACGAGGGCAGCCAATTGGTGGCCGCCCTGGTCGGCGCGTTGCCGGAAATGCGGGTGGCGGACTGGTGCGCGGGCGCGGGTGGCAAGACGCTGGCGTTGGCGATGACCATGGAAAACCGGGGCCACATCGCTGCCTGCGACGTGGTGGCGCACCGGCTCGATGGCGCGGTGCGGCGGCTGCGGCGTGCCGGCGTGCACAACGTCGAGCGCCATCTGGTCGAGCCGGGCGACAAATGGGCCAAGCGCCGCGCCGGCACCTTCGACCGCGTGCTGGTCGACGCGCCCTGCACTGGCACCGGCACCTGGCGGCGCAACCCCGACGCGCGGCAGCGGCTGGCGCCGAACGACCTGGCCGAGCTGGTGCCGAAGCAGGCGATGATCCTGGCCCAGGCCGCACGGCTGGTGCGCAAGGGCGGGCGGCTGGTCTATGCTACCTGCTCGTTGCTGTCCGAAGAGAACGAGATGCAGGTGCAATCCTTCCTCGCAGGCCATCCCGA
>JAYTQW010000392.1:0-4539 GCA_043746535.1 Rhodospirillales bacterium | reverse complement strand
CGGCGTCCTGCCCGGCCACCAGCAGGAAATCGCCGGCCAGCGCCACGCTGCGCGGTTTGGCGGGTGCGGCGTCATGCGCCACCAACGCCAGCGTGCCGGCCGCGAGGTCGAGCGCCACGGTGGCGATGGTGTCGCAGCCGCGCGTGGAGACATAGGCGAAGCGGCCATCCGCCGAGATCGCCAGGTCGGCGCCGGTGGCGGGCCCTTGCCAGCCCTGCGGCAGGATTGGCAGCGACGCCACTGGCCGCAGCACGCCGGCATCCCAGGCCAGCAGCCGCACGGTGTTGTCCAGCTCACCCACCAGCAGCACGAACCGGCCGCCGCCGCAGAACGCCATGTGGCGCGGGCCGCAGCCTGGCGAGATCGCCGTCGGGACAGCCGGGCCGAGTGCCCCGGTCCGCGCGTCGAACGGATACGCCAGCACCTGATCCAGCCCGAGATCGGCGACCAGCACGAAGCGGCCATCGGGGCTGGGCAGCGCGCAATGCGGATGCGGCGCGTCCTGCCGCCCGGCGACGCTGCCGCGCCCGCGATGCGCCACGCTGGCGATGGGCGGCCCCAACCCGCCATCGGCCTCGATCGGCAGCACCGCCAATGCCTGCGCGGGCCGCAGCGCCGGTGCCGAGACCAGGTAGTTGGTGACGAACAGCCAGCGCCCGCCTGGATGCACGCTGAGGTAGCCGGGTCCGCCGCCACGGCTCGGCTGCTTGTTGAGATATGAGAGCTGGCCCGCATCAAGCCGGAAGGCGCTGACCAGCCCCTCGTCCCAACTTTCGACATCGGTGGTCGCATAGACGTAGCGCCCGTCCGGCGACACGGCCACGAAGCTGGGATTGTCGATGCGGCCGCTGACCAAAACCGGGGTCAGCGTGCCGGAGTCCAGGTCCAGGGCAAGGACGCGCACGCCCTCCCCGCTCACCTGGCGACCATCGGGGCGCGGGCGGTTGACGCTGCCGGTCAGCACGTACCTGGTTCGCATCGTCACTCCCCCTCGATTGATCCGCGCCGGTGATCCGCGCCGGTGATCCGCGCCGGTGCCAGTGTGGGCGCGAACCGCCGGGCCATGCACCCGTTGCATCGCTTGTGACACACGCACTGGATACGCGCACCAGCGGGCGGCGCCCTCGTCGTGGTGGCGCGGACGCCGCGGCGCCTGCTATCTGCTCCTGCACAGGAATGATGCGGACGGGTCCGAAGCCATGTTGACGGCATGACGCGCGACCGGCTTCTCGGCTTGGCCGTGGCCGCCGGCATCGGCGCGCGGGCGCTGCTGATCCGCCGGCCCCGCCGCTCGCTCACGCAGCGGCTGGCGATGCTGCCGGCGACGGCGCCGCTGCGCGCGCCGGTGTCAATTCATTGGAACGTCCAGCAGATACCGTTCATCGACGCCGCGGACGACGACGACCTCGCGGTGGCGCTCGGCATGGTCCACGCGCATCTGCGCCTGGGGCAGATGGAGATCATGCGGCGGGTGGCGCAGGGCCGGGTGGCGGAGATGGTGGGCCCGCTCGGCATTGAGCTGGACCGCGGGTTGCACCTATTCGACCTCGCGCGCGCGGTGCCCGTCATGGCGGCCGGGCTGGACGCGGCCACCCGCGCCTGGGCGGAGGGGTTCGTGCGCGGGGTCAACCATGTGCTGCTGCACCTGCCGCAACTGCCGGAGGAGATGCGGCTGCTCGGCATGCGGCGGGAGCCATGGACGCTGGCCGACCTGCTCACCAACGCGCGGCTCGGCGGCGCCGACGTGAACTGGCTGATCTATGGCCGGTTGCTACAGGCGCGCGCCGCCTTGCCGCCGGCGGTGTGGCGCGGGCTGTTCCCACGCCTGCTGGCCAGCTTCGTGCCCAATCCGGAAACGGCGTTGGCCGGCTCGCTGGCGCGCACCGGCAGCAACGCGGCGGCAGTGGCGGGGTGGCGCAGCCGGAGCGGCGGCGCATTGTTCGCCGCCGACCCGCACCTCTCGGTCACGCTGCCGAACGTCTGGCTGGCGGTGGGCATGCACTCGCCGAACATCAACGTGGTCGGGCTGATGCCCGCCGGCCTGCCGGTGGTGGCGATCGGGCGCAACCGGCACTTGGCCTGGGGCGGCACCAGCCTGCATGCCGCCGCCTCCGACCTGTTCGACGTGGCCGGGGAGGCGCTAAGCGAGCACCACGTCACCATCAAGGTCCGTGGCGCCCGCCCGCGTGTGCTGAAGCTCCGCCGCAGCCGGCTCGGCCCGGTGGTCAGCGACGGCATGATCCTCCGTAACACCTCGCCGCTGGCGTTGCGCTGGGTCGGCCATCTGCCGTCCGACGAGCTGGGCGCCATGCTGGGCGTGATGCGCGCCGACAGCGGCGAGGCGTTCGCCCGCGCGCTGGACGGGTTCGCCATCCCCGGCCAGAACATGCTGCACGCGACCGTGGATGGGCATATCGGCCACCTGCTCGCCCTGCATGCGCCGCGCCGCCCGGCCGCGCCGCCCGCCGACATCGTGTTGCCGCCCGCCGCCGCCTCGGCGTGGGATGACTTGGCGCACAGCGCCGCGTTCCCGAACCGGGTCGATCCGGCCAGCGGAGTCGTGGCCTCCGCCAACGACGAGCCGCCACCGGGTGCGGTGCCCGCCGGCTTCTTCTTCTCGCCGCCGGACCGGGTGGAGCGGCTGCGCCTGCTGCTCGGCGGCGGCGAGAGGCTCGACCTCGACGACATGGCGCGCACCCAGACCGACGTGCAGGGCCGGGTCGCGGGCGTGCGCGAGGTGGCGGCGCGGCTGCCCGAGCATCCGGTACGGGCGCGGCTGCTGGCCTGGGACGGGCGCTACGACGTGGCCAGCGAGGGCGCGGTGCTGTTCGAGGCGTTGATGACCGAGTTGGCGGCGCGGCTGCCGGATCAGGCGCGGTTGCGTCCGCTGACCACGATCTGGACCGGGCGGCGGTTGCTGGCCAGCGAGGTGCTGGCGCTGGACGACGCCACGTTGCGTCCGCTGGCGCTGGCGGCGATGGATACGGCAATGGCGCTGCTGCGCCGGCACGGCAACTGGGGTAAGCTGCACCGGATGCGCATCCGGCACTATTTCGGCGCGGCTCCGGTGGTCGGCCGCCGCTTCCGGTTCGGCGAGCACGCGGCGCCTGGCGGCAACGACACGCTGCACAAGACCGGCCACGGCCCGGTGCGTGGCCCGCATCCGGTCAGCTACGGCGCATCGGCCCGGTTCCTGGCCGATCTGGCCGACCCGGACGCCAACCGGGTGGTGCTGCTGGGCGGCCAGGACGGCTGGCTCGGCGGCGCCAACGTCACCGACCAGATCCCATTGTGGCGCGACGGCGCCTATGTGGCGCTGCCGTTGCGCGTGGAGACAGCGCGGCTGTGGCCGCACCTGACGGTGATCCGCCCTGGTTGACCCTTCGCCCCTGCTGAAGCTGTGGGCCGCGCGGCGACGGGCGACGCTGGCGCGGCAAGACCCTGCGGCGACGCAGCGCCAGACCCTGGCCGCCCTGCTGCGAACCGCCCGGCGCACCGCGTTCGGCCGCGCCCATGGCTTCGCCGCTATCGAGTCGGTGGAGGAGTATCAGCGCCTTGTGCCGTTGCGCGACTACGAGGCGTTCTGGCGCGAGTATTGGGAGCCGGCGTTTCCGCGCCTGCGCCACGTCACCTGGCCCGGCCTGATCCCGGCCTTCGCCAACTCGTCCGGCACCACGCAGGCGGCGACCAAGCGCATTCCGCTGAGTGCCGCGATGCTGCGCGCCAACGGACGCGCGGCACTCGACGTGCTGGCCTGGCACTTCGCCGCCCGCCCGGACAGCCGCGTGCTGAGCGGGCGCGGCGTGTTCCTGAGCGGCAGCACGGCGCTGGAGCGGCTGGCGCCCGGCATCGTCGCCGGCGACCTGTCCGGCATCGCCGCCGCGCGCGCCCCGGTCTGGGCACGCGGCCGTACGCTGCCGCCGCCGGACGTGGCGCGGCTGTCCGACTGGCGTGAGAAGATGGCCGCGCTGGCGCCGCTGGCATTGGACGCCCCGGTGACCAGCATTTCCGGCACCACGAGCTGGATGCTGCTGTTCTTCGAGACCGCCGCCACCCTGCATTCCGGCCACGCCCGGCTGCGCCACATGTTCCCGGCATTGGAGCTGCTGGTGCATGGCGGGGTCGGTTTCGCGCCATACCGCAGTCGTTTCGCCGATTGGATGGCCGGCGGCGGCGCCCTCACGCGCGAGGTCTATGCCGCCAGCGAAGGCTTCATCGCCGTGGCGGACCGTGGCGACGGGGAAGGGCTGCGGCTGCTGCTGGATCGTGGCCTGTTCTTCGAGTTCGTGCGCCCGGCCGACCTTGGCACACCCGACCCGCGCCGGCACTGGATCGCCGACGCGGTGCTGGGCGAGGAATACGCGCTGGTGCTGACCACCAATGCCGGGCTGTGGTCGTATATCCTCGGCGACACCGTGCGGCTGATTTCGCTCGACCCGCCGCGCGTGCTCGTCACCGGGCGCACCGCCTGGTCGCTGTCGGTGGCCGGCGAGCACCTGATCGGCGCCGAGCTCGACGCCGCCTGCGCCGAGGCGGCGC
>JAYTQW010000391.1:0-2851 GCA_043746535.1 Rhodospirillales bacterium | reverse complement strand
CTGATCGCCGGCACGCAGAAGTTCACCGACGCGGCCTATGTCGCCGACTTCACCGAACTGGCGAAGTGGAAGCCGTATCTGGCAGACGGCTATCAGGCGCAGAAATACCCGGACAGCCAGAACCTGTTCACGCTTGGCCGCGCCGCGATCTACCCGGCCGGCTCGTGGGACATCTCGACCTTCCGCAAGGACGCGCAGTTCCAGATCGGCGCGTTCCCGCCGCCGGTGCCGGACGGCCAGAGCCAGTGCTACATCTCCGACCATCCCGACATCGCCATGGGCCTGAACCCCAAGAGCGCCCATGTGGAGGCGGCGAAGACGTTCCTCGCCTGGGTGGCGACCCCCGAATTCGCCCGCATCTACGCCAACGCGCTGCCCGGCTTCTTCTCGTTGCAGACCGCCTCGGTGCCGCTGACCGACCCTCTGGCGGAAACGTTCGTGTCATGGCGCAAGGACTGCAAAAGCTCCATGCGCAACTCGTACCAGATCCTGAGCCGGGGCGAGCCGAACCTGGAGAATCAGCTTTGGAACGTCAGCGCGCAGGTGATGAACGGCACCATGACGCCGGAGGTGGCGGCGTCGACCGTGCAGAAGGGGCTGGACGGCTGGTACAAGCCGTCGAAGTAAGGCCATCCGCATGATGCTTGCGGCCGGGGACCGATAGCTTGGTCTCCGGCCGCCCGTATCGCTGGACTATCGCCGCCTTCCTGGCGCCGGCGCTGCTGATCTACACCGGGTTCCTGATCCTGCCGATCGCCGACAGCCTGCGGCTGAGCCTGTACGGGCAGGTCGCCGGGCAGCCGGACCATTTCGTCGGCCTCGACAATTACGCCACGTTGTTCGGCAGCCCGGAATGGGCGCCGCATTTCTGGAAGGCGCTCGGCAACAACGCCATCTTCTTCGCCATCCACCTGTGCGTGCAGAACCCGGTCGGGCTGCTGCTGGCGGCGCTGCTGAGCGGCAAGCGGCTGTTCGGGCGGGCGATCTACCGCACGCTGATCTTCACGCCCACCATGCTGTCGGTGGTCATCGTCGGCTTCGTCTGGCAACTGATGCTGTCGCCGCTGTGGGGGGTGGGCAAGCACATCCTCGGGCTGGTCTGGCTGGACGGGCTGTTCCGGCCCTGGCTGGGCCTGGAGAGCAGCGCCCTGGTGACGCTCGGGCTGATCTCGGTCTGGCAGTTCGTCGGCATCCCGCTGATGCTGTTCACCGCCGCGTTGCTGCAAATCCCCGAGGACGTGATCGAGGCGGCGCGCATCGATGGCGCCTCGGCGATGCAGGTGTTCTGGCGCATCAAGCTGCCGCTGATCCTGCCCACCGTGGGGATCGTGGCGATCCTGACCTATGTCGGCAACTTCAACGCCTTCGACCTGGTCTATGCGGTCAAGGGGGCGCTGGCCGGGCCGAACTTCTCGACCGACCTGCTCGGCACGTTCTTCTACCGCAGTTTCTTCGGCTACCAGTTGCAGGCCGGCAATCCGGGCATGGGCGCTACCGTCGCCACCGTCATGTTCGTCATCATCCTGGCCGGCGTGGCGCTGTACCTGTTCGGCGTGCAGCGGCGCATGGCGCGGTACGAACTGTGACGCGCCCCCCGTTGCGGCCAAGGCTGCGGCTGGAGCCGGTGGCGGTCCACGCCATCCTGATCGCCTACACGTTGCTGGCGTTCATGCCCAACGTGCTGGTGGTGATGAATGCGTTCAAGACCCGCGCCGCCATCTTCGGGGCGCCGCTGACGCCGCCGGGTCCGGCCAGCTTCAGCCTCGCCGCGTTCAGCAATGTGCTCGCGCGCAGCCATTTCCCGCTGTATTTCGCCAACAGCATCGTCGTCACCGGCGGCTCGCTGGTGCTGATCGTGCTGTTCGGCGCGATGGCGGCGTGGGCGCTGTCCGAGTACCGCTTCACCGGCAACCGCCTGCTCGGGCTGTACCTGGCGCTCGGCATCATGATCCCGATCCGGCTCGGCACCGTGTCGATCCTGCACATCATCGTGGCCCTCGGCCTGGTCAACACGCTGGCCGCCCTGGTGCTGGTCTATATCGCGCAGGGCCTGCCGCTGGCGGTGTTCATCCTGGCCGAGTTCATGGCCAGCATCCCCGCCGACCTGAAGGACGCGGCGCGGGTCGACGGCTCCAGCGAGGGCTGGATCTTCCTGGTGCTGATCCTGCCGCTGCTGCGCCCGGTGATCGCCACGGTGGCGATCTTCACCGCCATCCCGATCTGGAACGACCTCTGGTTCCCGCTGATCCTGGCGCCGAGCGAGGCGACGCGCACTATCACGCTGGGGGTGCAGAGCTTCATCGGCCAGTACGTCACCGACTGGAATGCGGTGCTGGCGTCGCTGACCATGGCCATCGTGCCGGTTGTGGTGTTCTATCTGCTCCTGTCGCGCCAGTTGATCCGGGGGCTGACCTCCGGCGCGATCAAGTAACGAGTTCCGTTCAACGTAACCGTGGGAGAATCCAGATCATGCCGACACCTGACGGCCAGTTCGTGTGGCTGGACCTGATGACCGGCGACGCCGACGCGGCGGCGGCGTTCTATGGCGCGGTGGCCGGCTGGACGGCGCACGCAGCGCCCACCCCCAATGAAGCCTACCGCATCATCAGCGCGGACGGTGTGGGTGTTGGCGGCATCGTGACACTTAGCCAAGCCGACCGCGACGCTGGTGCCCGCAACGGCTGGCTCGGCTACATCTGGGCCGACGACGTGGACGCCATGGCGGCGCGCGTGGAGGATGCCGGCGGGATCATCCACCGCGCTGCCGTCGACATCCCCGAGGTGGGCCGGTTCGCGGTGGCTGGCGATCCGCAAGGGGCGCCGTTCGCGCTGTTCCGGGCCATGGTCCCCA
>JAYTQW010000390.1:0-11755 GCA_043746535.1 Rhodospirillales bacterium | reverse complement strand
GGCGCCCTCGCGCACGATCGCCTGGGCCAGCACGGTCGCCGTCGTGGTGCCGTCGCCGGCCAGGTCGTTGGTCTTGGAGGCGACCTCGCGCACCATCTGCGCGCCCATGTTCTCGAACTTGTCGCTCAGCTCGATCTCCTTGGCGACGGTGACGCCGTCCTTGGTGATGCGAGGAGCGCCGAAGCTCTTGTCGATGACGACGTTGCGACCCTTGGGGCCGAGCGTCACCTTCACGGCGTCGGCCAGGATGTCGACGCCGCGCAACATGCGGGCGCGAGCGTCACTGCCGAAGCGAACGTCCTTAGCAGCCATGTTCTTGTCTTCCTTTATAGGATTGGATCAGACGGGAGCGAGACGGGACGGAAATCAGGCGGCTGCCTGGACCACGCCCATGATGTCGCTCTCTTTCATGATCAGCAGCTCTTCGCCGTCGAGCTTGACTTCGGTGCCCGACCACTTGCCGAACAGCACGCGGTCGCCGGCCTTGACGTCGAGCGCCACGATGGCGCCGGCCTCGTTGCGGGCACCCGGCCCGGCGGCGACAACCTCACCCTCCATCGGCTTCTCTTTGGCCGTGTCGGGGATGATGATGCCACCGGACGACTTCTCTTCCGCGGTCAGACGCCGCACCACGACGCGGTCGTGCAGAGGACGGAACTTCATGAGGGAACGCTCCTGATTGTGTGACTCCGCCGCGACCTTCAAGGCCCGTCGGCGCTTCTTGGCACTCCCCACCGGAGAGTGCCAGCGGTCTAGGCCGCCCACCCGGCCAAGTCAAGCGATGGCAGCACTCGACCTGAAGGAGTGCCAAAATCGTCGCAACACCATGGCGGCGTTGGACTTTATTTGCGCGGCGACGTTACGGTCGGCGGGACACCACCCCACGCGGAGGCGACAGATGCAGGTCGACCAGGGTTTTCGCCGGCAGCTTATGGGCTACCGCCTGACCACCGCCGAAATCCTCTACCATCTGCCCGATCATTCCGGCGTGCTGCAAAGCTATGTCTGGCAGGCGCTCGACATCGCGCCGCGCTACCCGGTGCTGCACAAGTTCCTCGACTTCTGGCGCCGTGAGATCGAGGGTCCGCTGCACTCGGTGCGGGTCGGCGGCGTGGCGCTGCTGGGTCCGGGCGACTGGCGGCATGTGGCCAGCGTGCATTGATCCTTTCGTATGGGTCCGGACAAGATTATCGCGCGCCGGGGGCTGCGCAGCGGGCGTTCCGCGACGTATATGCCGTGACATGCCGTTCGACCCTGTTCCGCTCACCACGGAGACCACCGCCGACCGCCGTAACCGCCACCTGCTGGCCGGCTGGTTGTTCACGCTCTGCTTCATGACCCTGGTGATGGTGGCGCTGGGCGGCGCCACCCGCCTCACCGGCTCCGGCCTGTCGATCATGGAATGGGCGCCGATCATGGGCAGCCTGCCGCCGATGAGCGGGCGCGAATGGCTGCGGCTGTTCGCGCTGTACCAGAAGATCCCGCAATACGACCTGCTGCACGCCGGCTTCGGCCTGGACGGGTTCAAGCACATCTTCTGGCTGGAATGGACACACCGGCTGTGGGGGCGGCTGATCGGGTTCGCGTTCCTGCTGCCGCTGATCGCGCTGTGGTGGCGCGGCGCCGTCCCGCGCCGGCTGCTGCCCCGGCTGGCGCTGCTGTTCGCGCTCGGCGGACTGCAAGGCGCGGTCGGCTGGTTCATGGTCGCGTCCGGCTTCTTCCCGGACAGCACGGCGGTGTCGCCGTATCGGCTGGTGGTCCATCTGGCGCTGGCGCTCACGCTGTATGCGGCGATGCTGTGGACCGGGCTGTCCGTGTTGCGCCCGCGTCGGCGGCGGGATGCGCCGGTCGGGCTGGCGCGGGCGCTGGGCGTGCTGGCGGGCTTTGTGGCGCTTACCATCGTCGCCGGCGGTTTCGTCGCCGGACTGCATGCCGGGCTGACCTACAACACCTATCCGCTGATGGATGGCCGGCTGGTGCCGGAGGGCTATGCGTCGATGCGGCCGTTCCTGCGCAACCTGACCGAGAACATCCCGGCGGTGCAGTTCGACCACCGCCTGCTGGCGACCGCGACCGCGCTGCTGGCGCTGGCCGTCGTCGGCATCGGCTGGACGCTCGACCGCCGGTTGCGTCCGGTGCTGGCGCCGCTGGCGGTCGCGGTGGCGCTGCAATACGGCCTGGGCGTCGCCACCCTGCTCAACATGGTGCCGGTGCCGCTCGCGGTGGCGCATCAGGCCTGCGCGGTGCTGCTGCTGACCGCCGCGCTGGTGGCGTTGCACGTCACCCGGCGCGGGCCGCTCGTCGTGTCGCAAGGAGCCCCATGAGCCTCACCCAGACCGCTCTTACCCAGGCTGGCGACACCCCGCTCGCCGTCACCGACCGGCTGTTCTTCGAGGCCCCTGCCTCGCGCCTGGATCGCGCGGCGGCCACGCGCATCACCGCCGCCGCGCTGGCGGATGCCGATGACGGCGAGCTGTTCCTCGAATACCGCGAGAGCGAGCAGATCAGCCTGGACGACGGCCGCATCCGTGCCGCTACCTACGACACCGCCCATGGTTTCGGGCTGCGCGCGGTGGCGGGCGAGGCGGCGGCCTACGCCCATGCCGGCGAGATGAGCGAGGATGCGCTGACCCGTGCCGCCGCCACGGTCGGCGCCATCGCCGCCGGTCATTCGGGGTCGGCCAGCGCCGCGCCCGCCGGCACCAACGCGCGGCTGTATTCTCCCGACAGTCCGCTGACGGCAATGCCGTTCGCCCGCCGCGCCGGGCTGCTGGCGGAGATCGACGCCTATGCCCGTGGCCGCGACCCGCGCGTGCGACAGGTGATGGCCTCGATCACGGGCGAGTGGCAGGCGGTGCAGATCATCCGCGCCGACGGCCACCGCGTCGCCGACCTGCGCCCGCTGGTGCGGTTGAACGTGTCCGTCGTGGTGGAGCAGGGCGGCCGGCGCGAGACCGGCGGTCACGGCACCGGCGGGCGTCACGGCTATGACCGGCTGCTCGACCCCGCGACCTGGCGCGGGGCGGTGGACGAGGCGCTGCGGCAGGCATCGCTGAACCTGGACGCGGTGGCCGCGCCCGCCGGCGAGATGCCGGTGGTGCTGGGTCCGGGCTGGCCCGGCATCCTGCTGCACGAGGCGATCGGGCACGGGTTGGAGGGCGATTTCAACCGCAAGCGGACCTCGGCGTTCGCGGGTCTGCTGGGCCAGCGGATCGCCTCGCCCGGCGTCACCGTGGTGGATGACGGCACCATGCCCGACCGGCGCGGCAGCCTGACGGTCGACGACGAGGGCACGCCAACCAGCCGCACCGTGCTGATCGAGGACGGCATCCTTCGCGAGTTCCTGCAAGACCGGCTGAATGCCCGGCTGATGGGCACGCGCGCCACCGGCAACGGGCGGCGGCAGTCCTATGCCCACGCGCCGATGCCGCGCATGACCAACACGGTGATGCTGGGCGGGCAGGCGGACCCGGAGGAGATGGTGCGCTCGGTCAAGCGCGGCCTCTACGCGGTCAATTTCGGCGGCGGCCAGGTCGACATCACGTCCGGCAAGTTCGTGTTCTCGGCCAGCGAGGCATACCTGATCGAGGACGGCCGCATCGGCGCCCCGGTCAAGGGCGCGACGTTGATCGGCAACGGGCCGGACGCGCTGACCCGGATCGAGATGGTGGGCCACGACATGGCGCTGGACGCCGGCATCGGCACCTGCGGCAAGCAGGGGCAGGGCGTGCCCGTCGGGGTGGGTCAGCCGACGCTGAAACTGTCAGGCCTGACAGTTGGCGGCACCGCATAGGATTTAACCGGCAACGTATTGTCACGCCCTCGTGTAGAGGAATGGCGGCGCCGTATGTTAACCGGCCTAGGAACACTACTGGCCCGTGTCCCGATGATGACCATGATCGCATGCTCCATCCCAGTCTTCCAAAAATCCGGTTTCGCGGCGCTGGCGATGGCGATCATCCTTGCCACACCCGCCGCGCACGCTTCGGTCACGGCGCCGTCCGCTTGCCCGGAGGTGAAGCTGCCGGTTGTCGAGGTGCCGCATCTGCGGGCCGCGCTGGCAAGGCAGCTTCCCGCCATCATCGTCGCCCTCGGCTCTTCCAGCACGCAAAGCTGGATGGCCAGCGACGCCGCGCACAGCTATCCGGCGGTGTTGCAGGACGCGCTCTCGCGGTTGTTGCCGCACGCGCACATCGCCGTCATCAATCGCGGCATCGGCGGCCAGGACGCGGCCGAGGAACTGGGACGGTTGGACAAGGACGTGGTGGCGGTCCGCCCGCAACTGGTGATCTGGCAGGTTGGCGCCAACGGCGTCCTGCATGCCACCGATCCGGCGGTGTTCAGCAAGCTGGTGGAGCGCGGCATCGCACATCTGCACCAGTCGGGCGAGGATGTGGTGTTGATGGACAACCAGGAGGCCCCACGCATCCTGGCCAGCCGGGAGCATGGGGCGATCGAGGCGTCGCTGGCGCAGGTCGCCGACCAGACCGATGCCAGCCTGTTCTCCCGCACCAACCTGATGGACGAGTGGGCGCAGGCCGGCGCGCCCTACAGCCGCTTCATCTCCGCCGACCAGTTGCATCACAACGACCTCGGCTACCGCTGCCTGGGTGAGGCGGTTGCGAGTGCCATTGCCTCGGCGGTGAAGCTTGGACCGTCGCCGGCCGCCTCGCCGCCGGTGGTGTCCTCGTTGACGCCCTAACTCAAAGTCCGAGCGCCGCATACAGGCGCTGGCTTGCTGGCCAAGCGGCCTGGATCCGCTCGCGTTCGAGCAAGAAGCCGGTCGCGAGCGCCGCCAGCAGCATCAGGGTCAGCACCCAGCCGATGGCCGCCATGCCGCCGCCATGCCGGTGTGGCGAGGGCTGCGAGACGTGATCGCTGTCGACCAGCGGCGGATAGACGGACAGCAATTTCGGTGCGACCGGCCGGCGCGGCGTCGCAAGCCTGGGTTCTGTCGCAAGTCCAGGTTCCGTGGAGAGGGGTTCCGCTGGCGGGTGGCCCGTGCCCTCGTCCGGGGCGACACCCGGTCTGGTGGTCGCGTCGGCAACCATCGCCGGCACGAGTGCGGCTGTCGCCGGCTGTGTCGACGCTGTCCCATCCGGAATCGCCTCCGCCGGCACCCATTGATGGGCGCAGCGGGCGCAACGCATCTTGCGCCGGCCAGCCCGCAGCACGGCATCCGGCACTTCGTAGGTGGCTGCACAGGACGGGCAGGTGATCCGCATCCGCCATGTCTGACCGACCGTGCGCCGCTATGCAACGCCCTCCACCGCCGTGATATGTCGCTGTCTCGCCGGATTCGGCTGCATCTGGCGATCTGCATGCGAAACTGTTCCGGCGCGTCGCCCATCGGTGGCATAACCCGCACACGCAACAGGAACCGGACGCGATGATCCGCCTCGATGGCGTGAGTTTGCACTATGGCCGGCCAGAGGGCGCGGCGGGCAGCGCGGCCGAGGGCGGCCCCGCGTCGGAGGTGCTGCGCGACCTGACCCTGGCGGTGGCGCCGGGCGGCTTCCGCTGGCTGCTGGGACCGTCCGGCGCCGGCAAGACCAGCCTGTTGCGGCTGCTGCACCTACAGGCGCTGCCGACGCGCGGCCGGCTGCGCGTGCTGGGCGCCGAGATCGCGGGCGAGGCGCCGCCGCCCCGCCGCGCCACGCTGTCGCTGCTGCGCCGGCGCATCGGCATGGTGTTCCAGGATTTCCGCCTGCTGCCCCATCTGAGCGCATTCGACAACGTGGCGCTGCCGCTGCGCATTGCCGGGCGGCCGGAGGCGCAGGTCCGCGCCGATGCCGCCGAGATGCTCGCCTGGGTCGGGCTGGGCGCCAAGGCTGGGCAGCGGCCGATGGCGCTGTCGGGCGGCGAGCAGCAGCGTGTCGCGATCGCCCGCGCCGTGGTCGGGCGTCCCAGCCTGCTGCTGGCCGACGAGCCGACCGGCAACCTGGACGAGGCGCAGGCCGAGCGGCTCATCATGCTGCTGCACGAGATGAACCGGATGGGCGCCACGGTGATCGTCGCCACCCATAACGACGGGCTGGTGGCGCGTCACCCGGCGCGGGCATGGCGGCTGGAACGCGGGCGGCTGGTGGGCGATGGCGCGTCCTAACCTTCCGCCGGTGAGGGCGCCACTCAGGCGCGGTCGCGGCGACGACCTCGGCCTGCGCCGCGCGCTGGGCGACCGCGTGCTGCCGGTGCTGGTGGGCGCGATGGCGTTCCTGGCGGCGCTTGCCATGGGCGGGGCGATGGCGGCGCAGGCCTTGGCGCTGCACTGGCAGGGTGGGGCCGCCGGCGCGCTGACGGTGCAGGTGCCGCAGCCGGACGCCCTGACCGGCGGCGACGGCGCCGCGACCCGGCTGGACGCCACGCTTGCGGCGCTGCGTGCCAGCCCGGCCATTGCCTCGGCGCGGGCGCTCGGGCCGGACGAACTGGCCGGACTGCTGCGGCCCTGGTTCGGGGCCGCCGGGGTGCCGGCCGGGCTGACCTTGCCGGGCGTGATAGAGGCGCACCTCCAAGCCGCCGCAGCGCGCTCGGAGGGCGAGGTGCCGGCACTGTCCAGCCGGCTGGCGCTGGCGGTGCCGGGTGTGGCGGTGGAGAGCCACGCGCTGTGGGTGCGGCGGCTGGCGGTGCTGGCGCGCAGCCTGCAAGCCTGCGCGTGGCTGGCGCTGGGCGTGGTCGCTTCCATCGCCGCCATGGTGATCGCGGTCGCCACCCGCTCCGGGCTGGTCGCGCGGCGCGAGGCGATCCAGATCGTGCATGGCCTCGGCGCCACCGACGGCTACATCGCCGGACGTTTCGCGCGCCGCGCCACCGGGCTGGCAGCCGCAGGCGCGGCGCTGGGGGCGGCGGCGGCGCTGCCGGTGCTGCTGGCGATGGCGCTGCTGGCGGCGCCGTTCGTGGCCGATCCGGGCGCCGCCATGACGATGCCCGGCCGTGTGCCATGGGGGCTGGCCGCCGCGTTGCCGCCGGCGCTGTGGCTGGCGCTGCCGGGCCTGCCGGCGGCGGCGGCGCTGATCGGCTGGGTGACGGCGCAGCGCACGGTGCGGCGCTGGCTGCGGCGGTTGCCGTGAGACGCTGGATGCTCGCCTTGCCCGGAGCGGCGGCGCTGGCGTGGCTGGCCGGCTTCGCGTGGTTCCTGCACGTCACCTCCGTCCCGCCGCCGCCGCCGCCGGTGGCCGACGGCATCGTGGCGCTGACTGGCGGGCCGGACCGGGTGGAGACGGCGTTGCGGCTGCTGGCCGACGGGCGGGCGCGGCTGCTGCTGGTGTCGGGCGTCGGCGGCGATGCGGGGTTCGGCGACCTCGCCCACCGCGCCGGGGCCGATCCATCGCTGCGCGGCCGGGTGACGCTCGGCCGCGTCGCCGCCTCCACCCGAGGCAACGCCGACGAGACGGCGGAGTGGGCAGGCGCGCACGCCATCGAGTCGCTGATCGTGGTCACCGCCGCCTACCACATGCCGCGCGCCCTGGTGGAACTCGGCCGCACGCTGCCGGGGGTGGCGCTGTACCCGCTACCGGTGCAGCTTGAGGCGGCGGGTGCGTCGCGGCCATGGCGGCTGCTGGCGGAGGAATACGTGAAATGGCTGGTCTCGGAGGCTGGGTTGTCGGCACTGACTTCGCGTATCGCCCCGGCCAGAACAGGCCCGGCCAGAACAGGCCCGGCCAGAACAGCCCTGCCCAGAACAGCCCCGCCCAGAACAGCCGCACCTTGTGTCCTGCCGCGTGAGGTGGGCAACAGGGGCCCGGCTGGCACAGCGTCCGGGGTTGGCGGATGAGCTGGATACGGTCTGCGGCGTTCAATGCCTGGTTCTACGTCGTCACCACCCTGTTCTGCCTCGCCAGCCCGGTGCCGCGACGGGGCAGCGGCCCGAAGAAGATGGCGCGCTCGCTTGCCTATGCCGGTCTGTGGGCGCGCGCCACGCTGGCCGGGTTGCGCCCGCTGGTCGGCATCGAGTGGCGCATCACCGGCCTGGAGCATCTTCCGGACGGCCCGGCGCTGCTGGCGGCACAGCACCAGTCGGCGTTCGAGACGCTGCTCTGGGTCGCCGTGCTGCCGCGCGTCTGCTTCGTGGTGAAGCATGAACTCATGCGCATTCCGCTGTTCGGCGGCATGCTGAAGGCATGCGGCATGATCGGCGTCGATCGTGACGCCGGCGCCCAGGCATTGCGCGGCATGCTGCAGGCCGGGATGCAGGCCAGCGCGTCGGGGCGGCACATCCTGGTGTTCCCCGAGGGCACCCGCGTCGCTCCCGGCGTGCGCGTGCCGCTGCATGTCGGCGTGGCGGCGCTGGCGACGCGCACCGGCCTGCCGGTGATCCCGGTGCTGACCGATTCCGGCCGCTGCTGGGGCCGCCGCTCGTTCCGCAAGGCGCCGGGCGTGATCCACCTGCAAATCCTGCCGCCGCTGCCGGCCGGGCTGCCGCGCGAGGCGTTGCTGGCCCGGTTGTCGGACCTGTTCGCCGCCGGGCCGGCGCATGACGATGCTTGAAGCGTCTTTGTGGATAACCTTGTGCGTATCCTGCTCCGCAGCTTCATGCCCGACTCAAAACCAACACGACAAGCCCTTAGGCGGAAACGGCTTTTTCAGATGTATCCACGCTTGGCGGACAGGTGAGGGGGGCTGGGGATGAAGCGGCTGTGGCGCGGCGCGCTGGTGCTGGTCTGCGTGCTCCTGCTGGCCGCGCACAGCGTCGCCTGGTGGCTGACCGTGCGGCAATTGCAGGCGCGGCTGGCGGCCACTGTGGCCGAGTGGCGCGCCGAGGGCCTGGCCGTCACGATGGGCGAGCCATCGCGCGGCGGCTGGCCGCTGGCGGCGACGCTGGAGATTCCGGCGCTCGCGATCGGGCCGGCCGGCACGCCCGGCGGCGTGACGCTGCGCAGCGATCGCGTGATCGTCGGCCTGGGCGTCGGCCACCTGGACACGCTGCGCGTCGGCCTGCCCGCGCCGGTGCGGCTGCAATTGCCGAACGGCCCCGAGGTGACGGCCGACTCGCCGGATGGCCGCATCGACGTGAAGCTGGCCGATCCGAACGATGCCGCGTTCGACGCCACCCGCCTGCGCGCGCGCTGGCTCGCCGCGGACGGCGGCACGCAGGAAGCGACCGCCGCCCTGGCGCACGCCCAGGCGATCCGCACGCCGCAGGGGCTGCTGACCAGCCTCAGCGCGCAGAGCATCGAGTTGCCGGGGCCTCGGGCCGGCCAGGTGCAGCCGCTGGGCCGCCGGCTGGCCTCGGTGTCGGGCGACGCCACCGTGTTCGGCAGCCTGCAAGGGACGCCCGACCCGGCAGCGGCGCTGGCGGCATGGCGCGATGCCGGCGGCCATATCGCTGTCACCCGGTTCGGCATCGGCTATGGTCCGCTCGGCTTGTCGGGCCATGGCGACCTGCGGCTGGACGCCGGGTTGCAGCCGCTGGCGCAGGCCACCCTGCGGCTGATCGGCTGGACACGGGCGCTGGACGCGCTCGCAGCCGCAGGCGTGGTGCCGGGGCGCTCGATAGCTGCGATGAAGGCGGTTCTCGGCCTGCTCACGCGCCCGACCCAGGCCGGCTCCCAGAGCGGCGCCGAGCCGGAGGTCGAGGTGCCGCTGACGGTGCGCGACCAGACCGTCAGCGTGGCCGGTTTCCCGCTGGCCCGTATCGCAAAGCTCGCTTGGCCCGGCCCGCCATAACGGCTACAGTCGACAAATGCGCTCCTTCGGCCACGACACGCGAATTACTACCTCGGCTGCCTGAGCACGCGCCCGCGTGCCTGACCAGCCGGCTGTATCCGTGCCCCGTGTCGTCCCGTCCAGGAGTCATTCCCGATGTTGTCCGACCACGCCGCCGAACCGCTCGCACCACGTCCTGTTGCGCCCTGGACCCTTCTGGGCCAGCTCGCCGATGTGCGTTTCATCGTCGACGCCGACCCTTCGCCCGGCCTGCTGCCGCGCCTGTTGGCGGCGTTCGCGCGCCGCGACCTGGTGCCCGCCAGCATGGAGGCGCGCGTGGCGGGATCAGCCCCGGACGCGGTGATGCGAGTGGAGATCCAACTGCGCGCCATGCCGGCGGAGATGGTGCATCTGGTCACCGGCAACCTGTGGGCGGCAGTGGGCGTGCGAGCGGTGGCACTGCGCCAGGAGATCACTGGCGGCGTGCGGCGCCGGGCAGCTTAACCAGCCTCACCCAGCGTGCCGCCTGACGTGGATGCCACTGCCGGACGCCCCGCCGGCCGCGCTTTCTGGGCGGCGGGCCACCGGTCGGCGGGTGGTCGTGCCGTGTTAAGCCGTCGTATTTGCGCGCGCATCCTACTCGCCACTTGCCAAGTGCGGTCGCCCAGCAATCCCCACGGCGTCAGCGCCAGGCGGTAGTTGACGGTCGCGTGGGTCTCGTCGCGGCTCCAGAAGCGTTTGTTCTCCTCCTTGCCGGCACCCATCCCGACATTCAGGCCATGCGCCAGCGCCCATTGCAGGCAGTGCTCGTTGAGCAGCGATCCCGGTGAGAAATGGCCCAGCGCTGTGTCGAAGCCGGCGATGATCCAGTCGATCTGGCGGTCGCCGGCCATGGCGAACTGGATTGCCGCCGGGGCGCCGTCCAGCGTCAGCACGAACACCATCACGGCGCCGCCGGCGTCGCGGTCGGTGGCGAGGGCGGTCAGGAAGCGTTCATAGGCCGGCGCGAACACCCAGGCGCCGCGCTTGTTGGCGCTGTCCGCCCAGACCCGCTTGTGCCGCAGCAGCCAGCCGATCAGCTCCGGCATCCGCGCCGGATCCCGCACCACCTCGAACGCCAGCGCCCCGTGCTCCTGCATCTGGCGCCGCTTCTTGTTCTGCACCTTGCGATAGGAGGCGCTGAGCGAGCGGTAGTACTGGTCCCAGGTCTCGCCATCGCGCCAGACGATATATGGCGCGGTGTCGGGGTCGGCCAGCAGGATGCCGCGACTCCGCGACAGCAACGCGCCGAGCGGGGTCGCCGCAAGCACGAACGGCAACGCCACCATGTCCGCCCCACGCGCGCCCACGACCGCCCGCCACATCGCCGCCACCCATGCGTCGGCCTGGGTTCCGGGTTGCACCAGCATGTTGGAGAACTCGGCGGCCTGTGGACCGATCTGGTAGAGTACGCGCCACAGCCCGAGCCGCCGCACCGCCAACGGCCAGACCGCCACCAGGCGGCCGTCCTCGCGGCCGCTCACCAGCATGAACCTGGCGCCACCTGGCGCCATCATTTCCCGCCAGACCGCCATGCACGCCGCCGGCGACTGCGAATAGCCGCCATCCGCCTGCCGCCACAGCGCGTCCCATTGCGGGCGCAACAGCCACGCCGCCTCGGGCGAGGTCTCGATGTGAATGCTGAGCGCCATCAAACGACTTCCAGTCCGACCATAACCACCTGTTCCGTGTTCTCAATTGTGCGGGCGGCGTTATAGTATAAAAAAATTGCGGAATTTCACCGTTGCCGGGGATGTGAGTTCTCCGGCAGGCGGCTCTGCAACGTCTTAGCAAATGGTGAAAATCCAACTATATTGCAGTTTGGCGACAGCCGATGGTTGTCTCGGAGAATCGTGATGACCAGTATTGCCACTGTCCCGGCGCCAGCCTTGATTGTCCCGGCGCCAGCCTCGACGCGGTATTTCTGGCGCCGCCGCTACCATGCCGGGACGCTGGAGGCTGCTCCGGCGTCTGCTCCGATCGGCCGATTGCGATGCTCGCACAAAAATCGCGGAGAAAGGCTTGCCGGAAACAACGTCGGCTTCGATCCGGCCCGATCACGGCGTTACCAGAC
>JAYTQW010000389.1:0-14897 GCA_043746535.1 Rhodospirillales bacterium | reverse complement strand
GCGTTCAGCATCTCGCGCAGGTCCACGCTGACCTTGCGCCCACGTTTCGGCGACTTGGGAAGCAAAGGCTGGACACGTTCCCACTCCTCGTCAGTCAGGTCAGACGGATACCGCTTGGTCTTGCGGGCGATGTCGGCCATCCGGCCTCGGCTCTGTCGGGTCCACATCCCAAGCTTGAATCATCTCGCACCGAGCCGCCACAACCTTTCTCAAACAGTCTCTTAGCAACGCCCCATTATAGGCGACGGCAATGCCAACCGCCCTGCCCTAACCAATCGTCGGACTCACGCCGCCCGTGTCAGCACCAGGCCGCCGCTCCATTGGCTCGGTTTGTCACCGTCGTGCACAACCCAGACCGACGTCATGTCATATGACCTGCTGACCACATGGCCGACGTCTCAGTTGACCACCCGGCCGGCATGCGTTATGGCCGTGAGATACTGTGACAAAGTGACGTGGAGGCCAAATGGTTGTTGTCTTAAGTGTGCTTGCTCGCAAAGGGGGGGTCGGAAAATCAACTGCGGTCAGATGCATTAGCGTCGAATGCCTGAAAGCCGGGCTGTCAGTAGTGATCATCGACACAGATCCACAGGCAACGTGTCACCGATGGGGCCAGCGTCGGGCTAAAGCAGGCATTCCAGTTCCACTCGTCGTCGCTGTTTCACCCGCCGGTATCGCGGGCCAAATCGTAGGCTTCCGAAAGCAATGCGTCGACGTGATCCTTGTGGACACGCCACCGACGGCGACACCGGTGGTCAATGCCGCCCTGGATGCATCAGATGCGGCCCTTGTCGTTACCAGGCCAAATCCGGAGGACTTAGAAAGCGTACAGGAAAGTCTCCGGGTAGCTGGCGCGCAGAAGCGGCGGACGGGAGTCGTCCTGTGGCAATCGCCGCCCGATAAGCGTGTGCGGGCCGTTGCGCTGGCCCGGGAAGCTCTAGAGGCAATGGGCGCAAAGGTCTGCCCGACGGCGATTTCGGCGTCAATTGCATATCCTTATGCGTATGCAGATGGCCTGACGCCGCAGGAACGAGAGCCAGAGGGCAGAGCTAGGGCCGAGTTAGCGGAGGTTTGGGCATGGCTTCAGCGGGAAGGCATTATGGCCACCCAGTCATATGACAATACGGCCAACTGGCCAGTTGGCCGATTTGCCTCCGGGTCAACTGGCCATGTGGGCAGCGTGCTAGAAGCTCGTCAGGCCACCAAGGCGCCGGAAAAGAAGGCTAAGCGACTGTTTAGCCCGACAGCACGGGAGAAGGCGGTATGAGCCGTGCACCAGCGCCTGTCTCTTATGCGGCATCACTTATCGTGGAAGATACCGGCACCCTCGGGCGACCTGCAGTGGCGGGACAGCGGCCGCCGGCGACGGCGGATGACGCCGTACAGGCAGGGCAAGGGAGGGGACGTCGGCCGCTCGAAGATGCCGCAGATCCGTCGGTCCTTTATCTGCATCCCATTGGGAAGAAGAGTCTGAGACTCTACGCGGTTGAACGGGGGGTAAAAGTCCATGATTTGCTACTGGAGGCCGTCGAGTCCTGGGCGGCAGCTAAGGGATTGCCAGGGCCGTGGCGCGTGCCGTCAGCGGGCCCCCCTCGCAGACGCAGGGGGTAGATCAGAGTGACTAATTCAATCCGGCGACAAGATAAAAATTGTCTTGGACCATCTGCGGTTGCGGGCCGGCGGAAGGGGAAATGGCGTGATCTTTAGGATCGAATACCTTGCCTGAATACCCAAGGATTACGGCCTTTCAGGGATTCGTAACTCTTGGGATCAGCCCCGGATTGCCACGATATTTTTCGCAGCGACCGGCGGCTTAGAAGGGTAAAGGGTCATGCCATTACCATCGTCGTCCAGATATACATGGGCTGCCGGATAAACGGCGAGTGCGAGTTTCAGGTTTGGCACAAAGTTTCGCCGGAAATTGTTCATCGCCGTGAACCCAGATCCGAACTGTGTCTTCAGCGCCCGCCAGGAAATTGGTGTCGGCTTGGACAGTGAATGCAGGCGGTAGGCTAACCAAACATAAATATCGATGGCCATGCTGTTGTTGGAGATGGCACGGATAGCGGTCTCCTCAATCGGAACCGGATGTCGCTTCAGACCCTCGTAGAACGCCTCAGAAAGCTTAGCTGTCTGTGCGAACAAGCTGCCTTGGACTTTGTCACTGTCCGGCTCCAGGAAGATCGCGGTATCCATAATATTTTGGTTCGACAGTCCTATGCGGTTGCCTTGCCGGAGCTCAAAGGTCAGCCGACACCGGCTTATTCGTTCTGTCTGCTCCCGAACTGCCATCAAATTTTTGCCGCCGACCGGGATGCCCATCTTTCTGAGCCAATCCCGGAGGCTCTTACCCAGCCTGACTTCCCGGCTTCCGGTCTTAAGTGCTTCGGATTGTAGGTAGATCAAGATGAGCCTGGCGCGACTTCCGTATGGGACGCCGATGTGCACTGGTTCACCGCCCGGACCACGGCGCATGCCGGGCTCTACGATCAGGCAGTATCGGTCTCCGTCTACTTGCCAGCCCTTGCTGTCGGCGAGCCGCCGATGAGGCAGGGCGGCTTGACACCAGCCGGAGTACAAGAACTGGAGCCCGGCATCTTCGTCGGACATGTATGCAGCGGCAGCTTCGACCACTTGGCGGTCAAAATCGCATTCCAGTGCCGCCTGTCGGCCCCTTGCTTGCAGGATTTCATGCACCGTTCCCATACCGTCGGTCATAGACGGTTCCGGTCGCATTTGTCCCCGTGCACTTTTAGAGCAGTAGCTACTAGAAGTAAGATATTAGATTCTACTATTAGTAAGTGCTCCAAAAGTGCACGGGAAAACTTTATAAGCTGTTGATTTCACATGGCTGGAGTTTTTGGCCACCGCTCCAAAAGTGCACAGCTTTGCTCCAAAAGTGCACACCCGCCTGTGGACAGTAAAGGGCGGCTCCAAACCGCGACTCGGATTCGGACTGGGCTTGATCATCCTGACCGGCCGAGCGCCTAACGGTGACCACTCCCAAATGCGGCAAGGTATTCAAGGCGCGACCAGGCGGCCGGGGAGGGCGGTGTTGCGGGCTTGTGGCTGGGTCACGTGGGCGGGCCTCCTGGGCAGCCCGATTTTACAACTCGGCAAGGCGTTTACAAATGGCCGTTTGCAGGGGTGGCCAGGGGTGCGCTGCGCCCCTCCCGGCTGCGCCGGGCGCAGCCGGCGGCAATCGGCCAGGGCACGTCCTGTCACGGTCCAGGGTCGAGCTTACGGCGAACTTAAGCCAAATGTGCCTGTAGGCGGGCCCCGGGCGGCGGATTTGTCATCATCCGGGACGCGCGGCACCGGCCACGGGTGATCCGATCGGCAACCTACGTCCGCCAACGCCAGTTATCGCTTATAGCCATGCAACGTCTGTGGCAAGAAGCTTTATCGCGCGTTAGGACAGCTTGCCTTGTTGCACGCGCAGCCGCAGAATCACTGAGTTTCCCAGGGCGAGCCGCATCACGGCCATTCCCACCCTGGAGCAAGCGGAGGTCGTGGAACTCCTGCCAGACCGCCAGGCCGAGACGCTCGCAGCGTGGCTGCGTCAGCATCCCGAGATCGAAATCGTGGCCCGCGCCCGTGCGGGCACCTATGCCGACGGCATCCGCCAAGGTGCCCCCGACACAATCCAGGTCTCCGGCCGCTGGCACCTGCTGCGCAACCTTGGTGATGCCGTCCGGGCTGTTGTCGACCGGCACCACGGCGATCTCCGCCGTGCCGCCAGGCAGATGGAGCAGCCGACCCTGACGACCCCAGCCGAGGAGGTGCCCTCAACAACAGTCGCTCCCAGGCTGACGGCGGGGCAACGCCGGAGGCAAGATACCCACGCTCGTCGCCACCACCGCTTCCAAGAAGCGTCGCGACTACGGGCAGCCGGGCTTTCCATCTCGACAATCGACGCTTCGCTCGGGGCTGAGCACAAGACCATTCGTCGCTGGCTCCGGGCTGGCAAGCCCTCCATTTGGCGTAAACCGCACCAGCGGCAGATCGTGGCCTCGGTTGATCATCGCTTTGCGCTCAACAGGCCGGCCTTGCCAAGCGCATCGGACAAAAGATCGTTTTCCACCGCAAGTTCGCCGATCTTCGCATGCAGCAGCTTCACGTCCACCGTCGGCGCCGTCTCGTTCCCGCCAGCACCCCCGAACACGCCAGCGGCGCCGTTCAGCAGCTTCGCTTTTCAGGCCGTGATCTGGTTCACATGCACGTCATACTGTTGCGCCAGCTCCGCTTCTCATTACTGGACGAATACCCACGCAGGTCGGAGTAGCGGAAAGGCAACGAGGCCGATGACTGCCGTGGCGCCGATTAGCAGCGGGTTGCTTACCTTGAAGCGGAACAGCACAGCGAGGCTGCCGACCGCAATCAGCGCCGTGAGCCAGTCCCCGACGGCAATCTTGCCGAGCAGCACCGCCGCGCCGAGGATCGTGCCGATCGCTGCGCCGTAGGTGCCCTTCACGAACCCTTGGACGTTCGGGTTCGCCCGGTGCCGGAGCATGAGGGGAGCAACGATCAGCACGAGCAGGAAGGACGGCAGGAAGATGCCGACCGTGGAGACGAGGGCACCCCAGAAGCCTGCGACCAGGTAGCCGACGAAGGTGGCCGTGATGACCACCGGCCCCGGGCTCATCATGCCGATCGCGACGGCGAACAGGAACTCGCGCGGGCTCAGCCAGCCGCTCTCCTGCACGAGGCCCTTCTCCAAGAAGGGCACGATGACGAGCCCGCTACCGAAGGTCAGGGCGCCGGCCTTGAGGAAGAACGCCAGCAGTTTGCCCAGAAGGGGAAGGCCAGCGGCGTGGGTGGCAGCACCTCCGGTTGCGGCGGACCCCGCCAACGGGGCCGCAAGGACGGCCATCGCGACAGGGGGCGGCTTGGGGGTGCGGCGGAACAGCGAGCCGTAGTAGAGAATACCGAGAACGCCGGCCACGATGAAAAGGACTGCCACCTCGGCCTGGATCGCGACGGTGATTGCGAACGACACGGCGGCGATGGCCCACTGATACCAGTCCTCCATCCCGAGCTTGGCGAGCCGCCAGCAGGAATGGAGGATGAGGGCGATCACCGCCGGGCTCACCCCGTAGAAGATCGCCGTCATCCAGGACAGGCCGCCGAAGTGGACGTAGAGTGCGCCCAGTGCCGTGACCATGAGAAAGTTAGGCAGGATGAATGCCCATCCGCCGGCCCACGCACCCCAGAAGCCGCCGCGCATGTAGGAGATGAAGATCCCGACCTGGATCGCGAGCGGGCCGGGCAGCGACTGGCTGACAGAGATGGCGTCGCGCATTTCCTGCTTCGTGAGCCAGCCTCGGTCCTGAACCAACTCCTTTTCCATCAACCCGCAAAGCGCGACCGGGCCGCCGAAGCCGAGCGTGCCCAGGCGAAGGAAGTAGCGGACCAACTCCGAGACGACCCCACCCCGCGACGGCGTACCGGACGCGGGCTTTGGAAGGACGCTCATACCATCGTCTCCATGGTGGTCGAAGTCGGGCGCGTCAGCGCCCAGCCGCACTCCATATCGGAAGCCAACTCGCGGCACGTTAGGAAGCCCACCTCGATCCAGTGCGCGATGACGCCGCCAAGGTCGGCTGCCGAGTACAATGACACAGCAGCTTTGGGTATCGCTTGTAGCATGCGAGTTCTTTCCATTTCGGTCGGCTGGTCTGACATGCCGGCCAGCTACTGCAGAGGGCGAATCTCGGGTTTGTCGCGATGCGTTACGCTTTCCGCTTTGGTCCAAAGTGCGACCTTGCCCAGGCCGATGAAGATCCAGTCGGTCTCGGTGAGCAGCGGCTCGCCGTTGGAAGAGGTCGAGAAGCGTCCGCTGAACCTTTTGCGGATTTGCCTGCCAGTGAATTGATGCAGTGTCTCGGCCTGCGCACCGGGGCCGGGAAGGATGCAAACAAGCACGGCGAGCACAAAGACGAGCCAGGGCGCACCCCTCAAGGTCCAGGCCGGAACACGAGGAGAGCCGCGTCCGAGCCCAACAGCCCGGCACGGGCAGCAACGAACAGGCGGTCCAACTCGGGCACGAACAGAGATGTGCGCGCGCCTGAGCGCGTCGGGATATGCGCGAGCGGGCGGTAGCCCGCCGCCTCGCCTTGTAGTACGTCCACCAGTCCCACGCCGCAACTGACATAAATGCGTCGGCGCTTGGCATCGAAGAACACGTCGTCGGCGTCGCCGCAGGTCTCGATGCTTGCCTTAACCGCGCCGCTGGCGGTGTCGAGCAGGACCAGCCTGGCCGGGTTCCAAAAGGCCGTGGCTAGAAGGCCTTGCGTTTCGTCGAATGCCATCGGGTAATTCGCGCGCAAACCTGGCACCTGCCAGGTCGCGGTTTGCCGTCCAGCGTCCAAATCGACCACAGCGATCTCATGAGCATCGGGTACATTCACGTAGGCACGGTGCGCGTTCGGGTCGATTCCAAAACCCTCAGGGTGCGCGGGCAACTTTGCCCGGCTCACGACGGAGCGGCTGACAGGGTCAACTACGGCCAGCCCTCCTTTGCCATAGCCGACGAGAACCTGTCCGGATCGAGGGTCCACATGGACGTTGTCGGCGTCATCGCCCAAATCGACCACGCCTGTCGGAGAGAGGTCCTCGCCCCGGAACAGACGAACGGAACCGTCGCCCGCGCTAGCTATCGAGATGACATCCGCAGCAGGGGAGTAACCAACCCCCTGCGGGTCTTTGAAACCGCTTACTCGCTGAACGACACGCCGTTTGGCTATGTCAATGACATCGAGCGTACCGTTGCCAAGTTCGGCGACAAACAGGCGCCCACGCCGTAGGTTTACGGCCATATGGTCGATGCGCCCACCCGTGTGAGGCAGGAGAATGGTCGCCTCTAGAACGAGAGGCGGCGAGAGGTCCGCGGCCCGAGCCTGGCCTGATGCCACCCACAGAAGGATAGCGAGTAAGGACCGGAGAACAGGAGGTTGGGCCACGGACGTCATCCCGCCCCCACCTCAGCTACGGGCCACGTTCACCTTGTCCAGGGCGGCACGCAGTCCCTTTGCCAGCTTAGCCGCGTCGTCGTTCGCCCAGAAATGCATGAAGAACAGCCGGGGCTGGTCATTCAGCATGTGGTTGTGCAGCGCCGTCATCTCGATGCCGTTCTCGAGCAGCGCGTGCAGGACGGGGTTCACCTCCTTGGCGGTGAGCACGAAGTCCCCGGTGATGGCCGCCTTGCCGCCGCCGGTGGGCTGAAAGTTAATGGCCTCGGCAGACCCCATGGCAGCCGGTACCTCCATGCCTCCGTCCTTGATCGT
Organism: Rhodospirillales bacterium; assembly: GCA_043746535.1. Lineage (GTDB taxonomy): Bacteria > Pseudomonadota > Alphaproteobacteria > Acetobacterales > Acetobacteraceae > CAVRQM01. The sequence goes on along the minus strand of JAYTQW010000389.1, from coordinate 7,611 downwards.
TTCGGCGCGAGGTATGCCGACCTGATAGACACCTCCGGCGGCCTTGCCCTTGGCACGCAGAACCCTATCAATCATCGCGGTGTCGAGATCCAGCCGCGCCGGCTGCTCGCTGCCGGCTGCGGGTGCTTGCGAACTGGTGGTGACAGCAGCAGGTGTCTGCGAGCTGGTGGATACGGTCGGATTACCGAGCGGCGTCTTGCTGAGCGCGAGGCCGTCGTGCAGCGCGGCTGCGAGCTTGGCCGGGTTGCCGTGACCGAGCACGTGCATGTACAGTGTCGAAGGCTGGGCACGCAGCAAGTGGTTGTGCAGCGCCGTGATCTCGATGCCGTTCTCAGCGAGCTTCTTCATCACGGGGCCTACCTCGTCCTCAGTCAGCACGAGGTCGCCCATGACCATCGTCGCATCACCCTTGCCCTGAAAGGCGAGCCAAGAGCCGAGCGCCAATGTCGGCTTGATGTCGACGCCGTCCAGCTTGACGTGCAGGTCGGTGCGCGGCAGGCCCACGCGATACACCCCGCCCGGCATCTCGGTGCCTGATTTGCCGAGCGCATCGGCAACCTTGGTCCAGTCGGCGTCTGCAGCGCCAGCTGCCGCCGGCAGCATGATGCACAGCGCCGCCACCTTGAGTGTCGTCTTGATCATGTATGTTTCCTGAGCTTCTCATTATCCCGGCAAAACGCCGTTCACGCACGCCGCACTCGCCGAGCGGACGGCCGTCGTATCTGCAGCCGGCGTCCAGTTGTGGATTTCATGCTGGGGGGCCCGGCACCAAGTGTAGAGGGCGTCATAGATCACCATGCCCTGCTCCAGCATGGCGTGGTCGTCCGGGAAATTGGCCGATAGCCCGAGTGAGATCGCGTGCAAGCCCGCCGCCTCTGGCGCGAGGTCGTGCCGTGCTGTGTCCGCACCGCGCACGATCAGCGCCAGCCGGTCAAGCGCAGGGTTTTGGATGCCATGATGGCGCAGGATCGTGTCGAAGGAACACAGCTCGCCGTCATGCGCGAACGGCTCGGCGCCGGGGATGTCGTACGGCACGGCCTCGGTTTCGGCTGCAACGGCCAGAACTTGGTCCGCAGGCACATAAACGAATTCCGCCTCGGGTTCGATGAAGCGCCGGATCAGCCAGGGACAAGCAATTCGGTCGATCTTGGGATGTTCACGCGTGATCCACTGCATGACGTTCCCCTCCATCTTAGGTTAAGATGGATACGCTCGAACCTTTGAAGGATACAAGCGTACTCAGGACACGTATGTGTTATACTCCACCTATGGGGCACACTGTTCGCACGAACGATCCCGAGACACCCAACATACGGCGCCCTGAGCGCTGGCTGCTGCTGATCCATCAGATCCCTGCCAAGCCCGCCTACCTGCGCGTGAAGGTGTGGCGGCGGTTGCAGGTGCTCGGCGCCGTGACCATCAAGAACGCCGTCTATGCCCTGCCTGCGAACGAACAGACCCAGGAAGACTTCGAGTGGCTGCTCAAGGAGATCGTGGGTGCCGGCAGCGAGGCACTGATCTGCGAAGCACGGCTGATTGCCGGCCTTTCCAACCAGGAGGTCCGGACGATGTTTAACACGGCTCGCGATGCCGAATACACGGCACTCGCCAAGGAAGCCCGTGATCTCGGCGAAAAACTGGCCGCAGGCGCGGATGCATCAACTCGCGCCGACGCACAAGCGCGGCTAGCCCGGCTCAAAACGGATGCGGCCCGGGTGGTTGCCATCGACTTCTTCGGGGCAAACGCCCGTGAAACCCTGGATGGCCTGCTTGCGACGCTCGGGGCTCTTTTGCAGGAACACGGACCCATGCGGCTAGTTCAAGTTGGCATGTCGGAGGATGGCGCCGCCCTCGCTGGCCGCGTGTGGGTGACGCGTGCCGGCGTGCATGTGGACCGGATTGCCTCGGCTTGGCTGATTCGACGGTTCATTGATCCCGAAGCCCAGTTCAAGTTCGTGCCTGCCAAAGGCTATGTGCCGGAACCTGGTGAGTTGCGCTTTGACATGTTTGAGGCAGAGTTCACCCACGACGGCGACAACTGCACCTTTGAAGTGCTGCTGACGCGGGCGGGCCTGTCTGACCCGGCGCTCGCCGTCATCGGCGAGATCGTGCATGACATCGACCTGAAGGACGGCAAGTTCGGCCGTGAGGAGGCGAGCGGCATTGCTCGGCTGGTTGACGGGATCGCGGCCACGACCGAAGACAACGGGCGCAGGATCGAGCGCGGCTCTGCGATGCTGGACGACCTCTACGAATACTACCGTACCGCTCGAGTATGATGCTTACGCGAAGCGGACAGACCAGAGACAGTGTATTCGGTTGGACCCAATGGGTCCGGAACCATGAAGCAGCCATTCGCTTCAGCAGCGAGGCTCCGAGGCAGCAGGCCCGCTCCGATATGCCTGCAGGCACATCGAATCACAGCAAGCCGCGCCGGTTCAAGCGACCTGCACACAGGTCTCGAGATAGCCTGGCTCACGCGCTTTGACCGGCTAGCCTCAGGCAATCATGCTGACGCGCGGCTTGGCTACCGCCGGGCCGGTGATGCGTCGCGGAGCTTCCTTTGTTTTAGGAGACGAAGTCGGATGGGCTCCGGCCAGTAGTGTCTGCGAGAGCCGGCGGCAACGCAGCCGATCCCTGCCAGTAAGAAGCGCCGACGGGGGACGGCCAGGACAGGCGTGGGTGACATCTGCATCGTCTCCGTTGGCAGCGGGCTGAGCCTCGCCGCAAGCGCGAGGTCAGAGGAGTCCGGCGGCCAGGCACGAGACTGGCCGCCGGACAGCAGGGCGGAACTAGCCCGGCGGGACCGTGCCTTGCGGCGTGGGGGACGCCGGCGGCGCTTTGCCGGTGCCATCCATGGTCCCGCCATGTCCCTCGCCCGGGAGCGCGCCCTGCGGCTTGGGGGTCATCATTGGAGCTTTGTCGGTGCCGTCCATCATCCCGTGATGCTCGCCGCCGTGACGCATCTCGCCCATCATCGTGTTCATCATCCGCATCATGTTGATCTGCATCATCATGTTCATCTCGAGCATCATGTTCGTCTGCAGCATCATGCCCATGCGCTCGACCTCCGGCGCATCCGGCTTCTGGGCGTTCATCATGGCCATCATGTTCATCATGTCGGGCATCGGCATCATGCCTCCGCCCATCTTCCCGCCGCACATTTGACCTCCGGCCGCCATGCCATGATCTTGCGGGCCAGGCTTGCCGGCGCCGCCCATCATGGCGTCATTGCCCGTCGTCGCCGGGCCTTGCGCCGGCGGCGGCGGGACACCCGGGCCGGTGTCGGCGGCACGAGCGGCGGAAGCCAGACCGCCCGCGAACACAAACGCCGCGAGTGTTGTAACCAGTTTCGAAGTCATCTCTTTGTCCTTGGATTGAAACTCGGTGTTGACCCGACTGAAAGGGTCAGGAGAGCCTTGCCGGCGCGCGCCCAAAAGCATTCGGCGACGGAGCGAGTGCCGCCTCCCCAGCCGAAGCCAGGACGGTGGTCCGATCTCCCGGCAGTGCCTGAAACGCGAAACCCTGCGGCGGGTTGGGCTGCCGTCCCTTGGGCTCTGTTGCATTAACTCTGACCGGCGCGGCCTGTGGCGGTTTGCTGTGGGGAGCGACGGATGTCCGTGTTCAAGCGTCGCCGGTTTCCGACCGAGGTAATTCTGGTTTGCGTGCGCTGGTATTGCAAATACGGCATCAGCTACCGCGATCTGGCCGAGATGATGCAGGAGCGCGGCGTCTCGGTGGACCACACCACCGTTTTTCACTGGGTGCAGCGCTATGTGTAGCGGCGCGCAATGATGTACGACCCGACGCGCAATCAAGGCCATTGTCTGAGTGTCCGTCCAAGATCATGTTGAGTCAGCGGAATCGCTTGTGATTCCATGTTGGCAACCCCGATTCGCAGGAGGTTGCCGATGTGGACTGTCGAGAACCGTGCTCGTTATGATCGTAGCAAACTGCGCTACCCGAGCGACCTGACCGACGAGGAATGGACGCTGGCCAAGAGCCACATCCCGCGCGCCAAGCGGGGCGGCAACAAGCGGACGGTGAACGTACGCGAGGTGCTGAACGGGCTGATGTATGTGTTGAGCACCGGTTGCCAGTGGCGCGCCATCCCGAAGGATCTGCCGCCCCGCAGCACGGTGAACTACTACTTCTGCCGCTGGCAGCACGACGGCACGCTCGACCGCTTGCATCATGCTCTTTACGTCCTCTGCCGTGAGCAGACAGGCCGGCAAGCCAGTCCGACCGCGGCCATCATCGACAGCCAGAGCGTCAAGAGCGCTGAAAAAGGGGGCGTCGGATCGATCCGCCGGGCTTTGATGGCGGCAAGAAGATCAAAGGCAAGAAGCGGCATGTCCTTGTCGACACCCAGGGCCTGCTGATGCAAGCCATCGTGCACGGCGCCGGTGTTCAGGACCGCGATGGTGGCGTGGTGCTGATGGCGACGTTGTTCGGGCTGTATCCGTTTCTGCTGAAGCTGTATGCCGACGCGGGCTATCAGGGACCGAAGTTCCAGCAGGGCTTGGCCCGGGTCTGCCGCGCGGTGAACGTCGAGATTGTGCGGCGGTGTGACAGCGGCAGCTTCGTCGTGCTGCCGAAGCGGTGGATCGTGGAGCGCACCATCGCGTGGCTGAACCGGTGCCGCCGCTTGGCCAGGGATTGGGAGTGCCTCAACCGAAACGCGCGGGCGTTTCTGCGCTGGGCATCAGTTCGGCTCATGCTCAGAAGGCTCTGCAATACCACAGTATGATCTTGGACCGACTCTGACGCACATTAGCTGAGACTGGAGAGGGCGTCCGACGCACGCTGTTTGAGAATGAGCGCACGATCGGTGAGACTGACGCGAGATCGGCTGGCCCGACGCACAATGAGTGAGATTCATGTCGGCAGCCCGGCAGCGCGCATTTCGTCCATCAGCTCCTGCGATCGGCCCGCGTCGAGGTCGCCGCGAAGCAGCCGGCGGATTTCGGCCGGCTTGGCGTCGAACTGCTCCACCAAGCTGCGCAGGTCGTAGCCGTTGCGGGTCAGCTGCGGTTCGAGGTCGTTGAGCTGGCTGGACAGGACGGCCCCGACGACGCCCGCGTCGATCGGCTTGGCGCCGATCTCGAATCCCGCCTCGAACGCGCGCACCAAGTGCTGGCCGATCTGCAGCGGCGTCTTGAGCTTGGCAGCAAGCGGGTTGCCGCCTCGTCGGTCAGCACGTCGTCGGGCACCAAGCCCTCGTCGAGCGACGCCTTGAGCACCCAGTCGATGTAGTCGCGCTGGCGGTCCTGCAGGCCGCCGAACTCGAACACGGTCGTGCGGTCGCCGATCTCCTCCATCTGTCAGGCGACAGGGTAAACCCATCCGCGCATTGCCTCACGTTAATTGCTACCGACACGCGCATTGCCTCATCTGGAATGCTCCCTGTGGCTGACCCGTTGCCTCACCTGAAATGCTCCCGTCCGCGCCCGCCACAGTCGCGATCCACCGCACCCAGGGGCGATCCTATCCGCGACGGCCGTGACCACGCGCAATCGTCTTGAACAAGGCGCCTCCATCGCGCATGTCAGTGGCGCGTCCAAGGACACCGTCTGAACCGGCTACGGCCGGGTTCCGGTTATGCTGTATGTAGCAGTATGGATTTCGGTCGAAGGGTATTCCTTCTGAAACCGGCCGTGGCCCCACTGGCAGCGGTGAAGGTTCGAGAGACGTCGATGAGAAGGCTGCTCCTGATCGGACGGCCTTTTTGCCAAGACCGCCACCAGCGCCACTCTGAAGCACGGCTTTTCGGATTATCGCCCTTGGCCCAGGACTGATCGCGCCAGATTGCAGCGCGTTCGGTCCGGCATGAGAAAGTTTCTTACCAAAACCCTCACCAAGATTCTCATGAAATTCTCAGAACCCGCAAAGCGGCGGCTCCAGCATAGACGCCGCAGAGCGTGCGATCTGCCGCAGATAACCGCGCATTTCAACCCATCCCGATTGGCCGCCCCAACGCAGCCGGTCCGCGCAGCATGCCGGATTGCCGCACCGGGTCCCATGCGACGCGCGTCAGATTCTCACGGTTCTCACGTTCAGCGCGGCGGCAAGTCTTCCGCCAGATGAGCCGCTGTGATGTCTCCCAAGGAAAGCTGCGGCACGCGAGTCGCCTCCACCATGCGGCGATGCGTCGCCAGCAGGCCACTAGGCCAGAATGGAATGACGGCTTGCGACACTATCACCAACGGGCAAAAGCCCCGGCGCGGCGCCACAGCGCCGACCGCACGCCAGGAGCGTGACCATGACCATGAGGCTCGGCCCCTCACCGCCGCGTCCGTGGCGATGGGCGCGTCAGAGATGGAAGCCGAATGGCCGAGACGCCGCTCTGCAGGCGGCTTGGGGCGCAGCCCGAGAGCCCGGCCCGCAGGGCGACGCCCTCATGGTGTCGTTCCGCTCCCGGCTGTCACCCCGCGGTCGTCCGGTCCGTCGGGTGCTTGCTGCAAGGCGATCCGCTCGGGTGGATGAACCTGGTCGAAGCGGTCGAGGGTGCGGCACCACGCGGCGGCAGCCGGCGCCAGCCATCCAGTGATGCGGAGCATGGCGTCGTGGTGCTTGGGCAGATCCCAGGCGAGGATGGGCTCGTGATGGGCAATCCGGTTGCGCAATAGCCGAATGGGGGTCAGAGGGCCGGACAGGTCCTTGCGCCGCAGGCCTTTTCCATCCTCGCGGCGGCCAATGCGGTTCAGGCCCGTCTGCCAGAGGTTTTCGTAGGGACTCCCGAGCATGGTGGTCCAGAAGCTGAACGTCAGGGCGGCCACGACGCTGCCGGGCGTGAGCTCCTTGCGCTCGCGTGTCAGCTCCGCAAGAGCCTCGACGACCTGCTCGTTTTGGTGAGGCACGGCCAGGAAGCCGGGCACCTCGAACCAGCGGGGCTGGACGGAGACGGACAGGACGGCATGGATGCGGTTGCGCAGGGCCACTTCAAGCATCTGCAGCGGCGTATAGAGCGCCTCGGACAACCGGGTGTTCAGCGCGTAGAGGTCCAGCGCACGGGCACGGTCGCCACCCGCCCAGACCAGGTAGCGGCCGAACCGCTCCAGTGACAGCGCTTCTTCCAGATGCTCGGCCTTGATCACTCGATGTCTCCTCCCCGTCGTGATCCTTGCCGTGGGGCGCTGATTAGACTATCTATATGCTTGTAAACCCCGGTCCCGTCTCTGCCAGGCTATCGGCATGCGGCCGGGGTAAATTATTTTTTGGGCTGGGATTGCAGCCCAACTCCGGGTTCTGTCAGCATTCGCGCCAACACGGCCAAGACTAGGCTGTTCTTCAACGGCGGTTGGGTCAGGCGGCTTCCAAGATGGCCAGCACAGTGGTGGTCCGGCGAAGGAGGCACAGTCTGCGGTGATCGGCGGGGATGTGCTGATGGTTGCAGGACCGGGGTCGGAGGAAGTTGCGCAGCTCGTCGTAGCCTCTATCAAGCGACATCAGAAACCCAGCCATGGGCGACACTGAAAACCCAGTCACCTCCGCTACTGTGATGCCCCGGCGGATGCCGGTGCGGGTGTCGCCTTGATCAGCCCCGAGCGGCGCTTCTCGCGCAGTCGGTAGCTGTCGCCACGGATGGTCAGCACGTGGCTGTGGTGCAGC